>SKNI01000260.1 GCA_007120615.1 Myxococcales bacterium
AAAAATTTCCTCATTTCAATCCAAAACGGACCGATCCATCCTGTCGGCGAGTTCCGACCACAACGCCACGGCCTCGGGGTCGTCGCTGGTGGCTACACGCCCCCGGGCTTGTTGAGCAGCCTCCGAGGCGCCATTGAGCTGCAATGACTTCTCGCTCTCCCGCTGTACCGCCTCCGATGCCCTGGGGTAGCGATCGACGAGAGTAGCAATGATCGCGGTCTGTCCTTTCTGTCCTTCCCCACGGACCGGAGCGAGGGAAGTCGTCTGCCAGGCCCACTGATTGCCCCAATCTCCCAGCGCTCGAACGATCTGGCGTTCCACTTCATCATCCTGCTCGTCGCTCAGAGCATCCAGTAGGTAGTCGACCGCTACGGTTCGGCGGGCCTGACCGAGGCCGGCGATGATCGCGGCCTTCTTCAACGGTTCTCGTTCGGCCACTGCGATCACATCCTCGATAAGAGCTGGATCACCGATCCGTCCCACGGCGCTCGTGGCCACCTGTCGAGTCAACTCATGGGGATCGGGTCCTTCGATGATCTGCATCAAGACCGGAGCACTGCGCTCATCGGCTAATCTTCCCACCGACTCGATGAGGCCTACCCGCCAGTTCCACCACATCATCAAATCATAGCCCAGCGAACGGGGCTCATCGCTGGCCAGTGCCCAGAGCATGGGCAATAGTCCCTGGTCGCCGAGACGTTCCAGGGACCGGGCTACGTTGACATAGGTCCCCCGTCGCTGCTGATAGATTCGGGGATAGGCATTGCGAATCGATTCAAAACTGGCAAACGCTTCTGGATTATTTTCCCATTCCTCACCGTACTCCTCCACCAGGTGTTCCAGCTGCGGATAGGCCGTAAAATCGGGGGTCTTCGTCTGAGCTGCTGCTGACACAGTGGTCAGAAGCAGCCCGAAGATCACAGAGCAGACGAGCATCCATCGAATAATTTTCATTGGTTCTCCTCAAGCCACCACGGAATTTGCGGTAACTCTCGCTCCACGTTTGACCCACAATGAACTTCTCCGGCGCCCACATGATAGACGTCCCAGGCCTCGATCCAGAACACTTCGACGCCCAGGGCACCCAGGATATTCTCCACCGCCGACTCAAAGATATCCTCTCCATCGATCACCGGCCCGTGGGGTTTCGGGGGACCAAAAAACCCCGGTTGTAAGCTGATTCCATTGACCATCCCCGGTTGATAAGCGACCAGCCCGCCTCCGGCATCCTCAAAGAGATGAGGGATGCCTACCAGATCCTCTTCGCTGAGCCCCACTTCCCGGCGCAGGGTCTCCAATTGCCCGTCCACCTCCACGGCAGCCCGGGCCGAATCCTGCATCAGGCGAGTATCGTCGAGGATCTCATCGATGCTTCGATCCGCAGGGATATCGGGGCAATTCCAACAATCGTAATCGGGATATCCTCGGCCCTCAAAAACGGTGGCACTTCCGTGTCCGTCCTGTTGGGCTTGTTCAAAAATCGCCCGGGCCTCCACAGGATCGGAAAATAATAATGACCATCCCCGATCGGTGTTGCTCTCCACGAAACTTATCGTCTCATCCACATGAGCCACCAATAACCAATCAGTCTCCACCCAGACCGTGGGCTGTACCCCCTGAGCATCGAAGAGACCGCTCAGCCGGGGGTCGGGCCGCACATCCTCATGGGCCCCACGGCCGCGAAAGATACGCCCGTGCGGGTAATACTCCCCGGCGGAGTTGGTATGGGGTGGGATGGTCTCGGTATTTCCAAAGGAGTCCAGAGTATCCCAGTTCATCACCCTCTGAACATGCTGAGCGATCTCGGGATATTGATTCCGACTCCCCTGGCCGTAGAGATAATTGGCCACGTCCACCACGTCGACCCCTTGAAGATCGATCTCCCCGAAGCCTTTGTCCGGGTCATAAATCGCCTGCCCGCCGACCCCCGGCCCTTCCAATTGGGTGTGGACCACTCGGCCGGCTTCTCGAAGCAACGGGGGAAGGGAGCGACCCGAGGATTGATAAGCGTGCGCAAAAACCGGCTCCAGAGATCCCGGGTAGCTTAGATTGGGGCTTCGAAAATAGACTTGGATGACCTGCGGACCCTCCGGCCCGGGCATCGCCATATACCCATTTTCCATATAATCCTGGGCCCAGGGATCGAAGGTTACCAACGTCTGCAACCCGTCGGCCACTCCTGCTGCGTCTGCTGCCGCGCCCAGATCCCGTCGAAATTCGAAATTCTCCTGCCCCAGGTGGGCCGCGTATACCACACGGGCCGGATCGAGGTGATGGCGCAACAATACCGGCGCCAACTCCATGCGGGCCCGATCACTGACCACCTTCTGGATTTCGGGAATGTGAATCTCAAAGGTCAACTCCACTTCCCCGCTCCACACTTCGCGATCCTCGACCAAGGCTAGACCTTCGATGGCGAATTCTACCCCCTCGAGCAGCTGGGCGGTGCTGATCTGCTGCTCACCGATCTCGTATTTCTCAAAGGAGTCCGCCCCACTTCCCCCGTCAGTGTTGATAAAGAGTCGAACCATCTCTCGGGAGGCCTCATCGACGTTGAGGATCCCGTAGGTCGCTGACCCGGCATGCTCTAGCGGAGCGGTCTTGATCCGCGCCATATCTGCAAGATCGGCATCGTTTACGGGCTTGGTTTGGTTCGCGTCGGCACAGGATTGCAAGGTCTCATCGTCATCGGATCCCCGCCCGCAACGATCGCCGTCATCGTCGATATTTGCCAGGAAAATGGCTCCGTACCCCTCGCCTGGCTCGAAGCGATATTTGACGTCTTTTGGATCGTCGAGGTCGACGACTCCGGTGCGATTCGCGTCTACCACCACCAGCGCGGTGGGATTGATATCATAGGAGTGTCCGTCGTCGGCGACATAGCGGACCGAGAAATCCATCTTTACATCGTCGACCTCGCCACATCCCCAGAATCCCGAAAGTACTGCCGCCGTCACCAGCCCAAAGAACCATCTATTCACTATTATCTCCAGGGTCGACCCGATTTGATATGCCCTGACGGTAGGGACAGCTTCTAGCCCTGTCAAATCAACCCCGATTTCTCAGACCAGCGATTCCCCCATTCGCAGGATCGCTCCGACATCGAGCTCCGAGCGAAACTGAATGTCTGTCGACTCCACAAGAATGATCACGGTGGAGCCCAGGTTAAACACCGCCAACTCATCCCCCGGGGCAAAGTCGATGGGAGACTCCACCGCGAACTCCTCCCGCCGTCGCAGACGTCGATTGGTCTTCAAGGGATCGTAACTAAGTCCGATCCGCCCCACGCAGGTCGCCCCCACCTTCACCACCGCCACCCGACCCAGCGTTGCGGTCTCCAGATAGGTGATCAGACGCTCGTTGACCGCAAAGAGGTTGTCGATATTGCGAACGGCAAACGGATTCACCGGGAAGAGATGCCCGGGGATATAGCTTACCTTCTTAGCGGTGCCGTTCACCGGCGAATGAATGCGATGGTAATCTCGTGGTGAGAGATAAATCGTGGCATAGGCTCCTCCCTGAAAGGAGCGGGCTTCTTGAGCGCTGTCCACCAGATCGACGATCCGATACTCCCTGCCCTTTGCCTGCAGCAGGGTTCCTTCCTCGATCGTGCCGAAGGCGCCGAGTTTACCGTCGACCGGGCTGACCAGCGCGCCCTGATCGACGTTCTCTACCTGATGCACTCCCTGAGACAGGCGGCGCGTAAAATAGTCATTTAAACTGCGATAATCTCCGGGAGCCTTCTCCCCTTCGGCGGTGTCCACTCCCACCAGCGTGGCAAAGGACTGATTGACCACTCGCTGGAGAGGTTGAGGAAACTCAACGTCGCTGACCACACCGAAGGCTCTGCTCACCAGATTTTTCGGTAGTCGTTCCAGGGCCCGCACTGTTAGCTTTGTCATCGCCATCGGTTACTCCTCGCCACTTAATTATTGCCGCAATTGCCGGTGATCGGTTCCACAATCTCCATCGCTGTTGTACTTACTCTGAGAAAAGGTGCAATAGATCTCTGAGATTTGAGGATCGCGGCCATCGTTGATAGTGGGTGGTCGGAATCCCCGCTCGAAAGCCGGTGTTTACCTTTTGTATGGTATTATTTGCGCACTACTTGCCCATCAGATACGGAGATGCCCATGCGCCGCACGGACCTGACCAAACAAAATGCAAAGAAGAAGGGATATACAGCGCTCGGCTCGGCCGTCACCACCGCCGCTCTCTGCGCGATCATGAGTCCCTATATTCTGATCGCTGGTGGACCGGTTACCCTTTGGTTGACCTACCGCTGGTTTCAGTATCGGGCGGAGTGGGGGATGCGTTTTTAAGGGAAGCTTCCTTGGCGTCTGAACAAACCTCCCCTATAATCGCGCCGCAGTGATCGAAAAAGTTCCTACAGCTCCTTGAAATGTCTGGTTGAACGCAACCAACACAGAAGGCGCGATCTCAGGTGGGTTTGGTATATGACTCGGTACTTTGGTGTTCATACCCTCGAAGGGGAGTGGCATGGCCTTCTTCCCCGCTACGTTCTTCTCTCTGACCGCGTACAGGGCAAGCGAATTCTCGACATCGGTTGCGGTACGGGCATCGGCTCTTCTCTTCTTCTGGAGATGGGAGCTGAGCAGGTCAATGCCATCGATCACCGCCCGGCGGTGCTGGAGTTGGCCCGGGTAAAACACGCCAAAGAGGGACTCGATTTCCACGTCATGTTCTGGGAGGAGCTCGACTTTCCGGACGACTCCTTCGATATGGTCCTCTGCCTCGATCCGACCTCCCCGGTCACCGATCCCAGTTTATTGCTGGAGATTAAACGGGTGCTCAAATCGGGCGGCGAATATACCTGCGCCATTGAGCGCCACAATATCGAAGGGATGGAGAGTATTTTGCCTCGCTACGGCTACCATGGTGGCGGAGAGAACGTCGAATTGACCCGCACCGGTGAACGAGTTCCTCAACTCGGGGAGTTGGGTCAGTTTTTTGATACGGTCGTCTCCGTACTGCAGCGTCCCCGATATAGCTTTGTCTTTGACTTTGCCGGCGAAGAGGACAACGTGGAGGCCCAGGCGATGCGAAAGGTCTCCGGCAGTCCCGACGAGAGCGGATTGTGGGTGGGCGACGACCCCGAAAAAGAGTCCGCAGAACAAACCGATCAGCGCCCCGGGCGCTGGATCAAATCCGACGAGAGGCTCTGCCATCGCGACGGAGATCCCACGGCGGTGGAACTGCTCTTCTGCGGCGATAGTCATATGCGTGCGCCCGTCCTCAGAGAGGTTCAGATGCCTTATCTGGGACTGGTAGAGCGGCTCCATCAGATCGTCTCCGACCTTCAGGTTCGCCAGCATCCGTCTCAAGATCTGGCATCCTTTGACGATGTCGTCGATCGAGCCCCACCGGAACCAGAACACTCCCATGATTTTTCCACCCGAGAGAAGACCTCGGAATTTCGAGCCTTCAATCAACGCCCCGACCAGACCGATCGAGGCCGGCAGGCTTCGCAAGAACCCTACGATTTTGCTCCCGGTGACGGCGTCGCCAGAAACCAGGAATCAGCCTACGGATTGTCCCAGATTCGCGAACAACTCGACCAGATGACCCATCTCTATCGCGACGTCCGTCAGGAGATGGAAAACCTCTTTATCCGAACCCGAGAGGAATTGGTCGAACGAGACCGTTATATCGAGCACCTCGTCGATACGGTCCATCAGTGGCAGCACAAGCTCTATCAATCCGAAGGTCGCCCCCCGGAGCGCACCAGTGGTTTTGAGGCCGAGCCAACCCGAATCTTTAGCCGTACCCTCGCCGAAGAAGCGGGCGTCCACTCCGAGCAAGACCTCGATGACCCTCCCACAACCGTTTTCGTCGTGCCTGACGAGGCGGATCTCGACGATGATTCCGACCTCGCACGTGACTCCGACGCCGTCCTCGATGCTCTCTCTGAGCCATCGGAAGACCTCGCTGAAGAGAGCTCCGGCGCCGAAGACTCTGTGGCCGAGGAGGAATCCATCGACGAAGAGCCCGACGACGACTCTCCGGAGGTAGACGAAGATTCGAGCGTCGAGCAAAAAGAAGAGGACGACGATCTCGACGAACCATCGGAACCTCAAACCGATAAAGAGACCACATCTGTGGAGTGAATTTTTCCTTATTGTGAAGTTGTCATGACCTGTTTTCGCTCGCTCGGCATCACTGCTATTTTTATGTGTGGCCTCTTGTTATTTCTCCCACAGGAAGGTTCCACCGCCGGTTTCGAGGTCGGCGAGAATACCGCCCGATCCGTCGCCCGAGGAGGGACGGGGGTGGTCAATAAGAGCGATCCCTCCGCCGTATATTTCAACCCCGCACTCTTGCCCCGAGCACGGGGAACTCAGGTCTTATTGAGCAGTAATTTCTTGACCCTGGATGTCGAATTTCAGCGAAATGATCTGATCTTTGAGCGCGGCGGTGAGCAGCGAATCACCACATTTGATCCGGTACAAAACCAGACCGGAATCTTTCCGGCCCCCTTTGTCACCGCCAGCTTCGATGTGGGTCCTGAGAATCTGGCGATTGGAGCGGGGATCTTCGGCCCTCCTGCCTACGGAAATCCCTGCTATGGCATTCGAGAAGACGGTGATTGTGCACCGGATCCCCAGAGCGCTGCCCGAGGGATGGTCACCGAGGCCGATCTTATCGTCGCTTTTCTGGGAGTGGGCGCCGGATACCGCTTCGATCTCGGCGAGGAGCGAGCCCTCAGCCTGGGCCTGACCGGAGCGCTCGGTTATATGCAAACGGACTTCTCCGTCTTTGTGGAAGCCAATCCCGCCGTATCCCCCCCCTGGGAGGAAAACCCCGACCAGGAGGCCTTCGTCCAGGCTCAGAACCTCACCGACTTTGGGCCCACCGCCATCGCGGGCATCTCTTATTCTGATGGCCCCCTTCGCCTTGCTGCATCCTATCGCCCGCCCATTCGCTGGAGTGCCTCGGGCGTGGTCGATGTCCGTTTCCCGGAACAAATGAGCGGTTTCGGCCCCGAACTCAGCGATGATCGGGTCTCGTTAGAAACCTGGCATGCCGGATCTCTTCGACTGGGAGCCGGTCTTGAGGGTGGAAGCCACCCCGGCGGAGCCGAGCGTCCTCGCTGGGATCTGGAGGTCAACGTCATCTGGGAAAACTGGTCCCTCGTCGACTTTTTCCGCCTGGAATTGGAAGGAGATATCGAATTGCGAGGCCTCGGTCAGGATGAAGAAGGAAATTATCCCACCGAAATTCTCAATCCCATCTATCAGGTCAAGGGCTATCAGGATGCCTACAGCCTTCGAGCCGGCTTTAGCTGGGGATTTACCCCCTGGCTTACCGGTCACACCGGTGGTTTTTTCGAAACCGCCGCTCAATCGGTCGCTTACACTTCGGCGGACTTTATCAGCTGGGAGCGCTATTCCGGTAGCCTGGGAACCACCTTTCATTTGCCTGCGGGGCTCGACCTTGATCTGGCCTATGCATTTATCCAGTCTCCCAACCGCACCGTTCGCAATGGAAACGTCTACAACCCGATCCCTATGAGTCAATGCCAGGGACCCGATTTTGATTCCGAACGGTGCGAGGTCCCGGGGACCCCTCCGGGCAACCCCCAGAATGAAGGCGAATGGCGATCCCGTTTTCAGATCGTTAGCGCCGGGTTGACGTGGCATTATTAACCCGTCACTCTCGGTTTTTCTCAAGCCCTACGGCCATTTTCCATGAGTAAATTGGAGTCCTATCTCGGCGAAGACGCTCCCGGCGGCCTGTTGGTCCTGGCGGCCAACGGATCGATCGTGAAGGCACCGGCCTTTTTTCGCCGGGCTCTCTTTCTCGATCAACGAGAAGCGTCCTCGATTTATCATCTCTTTGATACCGAGGATGCGCCCTATCTGAGCTTGAATCGAATCTTTCGTCATCCCTACGGGGGAACCGAATATCATCTGCGGGTGGACGGGCTCTTTGGCACCCGTCACGGTTTTCGCTACTGGCCGCTGCAGAATCTGGAGGAGGATCACGAGGAAGCGACGTTTTTTATCGTCGACGACTCCGCCTTGATGCAGACCCACGATTGGAATTATCGCCGACTGCGTCGGGAGATCCTCAAAGATGTTCAGGATTCGCTCTCGAGTCACTTCAAAAACCGTCTCGCCGCCGTTCAGCTTCTGACCGAGACCCTTCGCGATGCCCCTCAACTGGCGGAGGAGTCTGCCCCGCGCCTCTTACAGGCGGTCGAGGAGCTTCACAATGCTCTCAACCGTGTGGTGACGGGAATCGAAGACATTCAGGCCCCCACCGATTATGAAGATTCACCGGTTCGCCTGAGCGATCTGGCCACCGTGATCAACACCTGGGGCACGGGCAAGGTCTCCCTGCGATGCACCCTCAAAGAGGTTACCCCTTCCACGTTGATACCGGCTTCCTCCATCGAGCGAATCGTTCTTCCGATCGTGGAAAACGCCATCGACGCATCCCCCAGAGGATCCGATGTGGAGGTGATCATCAAAGAGGTCGATGAGGCGTTTGCTCACTTCGAGATCATCGACTCCGGGGAAGGAATGAGTGACCGGGTCAAATCCCGATCTCAGGATCCCTTCTTCACCACTCGCAGCGGACACCTCGGTCTGGGTCTTGCTCACGCCCGAGAAGCTTTGCG
>SKNI01000266.1 GCA_007120615.1 Myxococcales bacterium
ACAAAAACGGGACGGCCGTTTTCCAACCCAGCCGCTATGGTCTCCGGCGACCATGGATGCCAGGTAATTTCATCGCCGTCCTCGCCGTATTCTTCAATCTCATTGAACGCGAATTGATCGGATTGGGCAGCAACCGGGGTTTCCGTACCGGAGGAAAGTTCTCCCGTAACCAGCAAACCAAGCCCCGCCCACCCTCCGACTCCGGCAGCTGCTACGGCAGCCGTAAGCGCAAGGGCCTTCAACTTATCCGCCGGTCGATACTGAACCTCGCCGTAGAGCCAGGCCGCAAAAGAGAGGGCGATCAAAAACCCGAGCAGTCCGGTCACCGCGTCCGGTCCCATGAGCCTCCCGAAGAGCCAGACCAGCCACAATGCGGTCAAAAGAAGGGCAAAGCCCAGTGACTTCTTCATCACGATCATCCAGTTGCCGGGCTTGGGGATGACCTTGTATCCTCTTCTTCATTGAGTTCTTCGGATACGGCTACAGGGGTTAAGTTACCTGGAGCGTGAATTTGTTACAGATTAATCCCAGGCTTCGGAGTCGAAGGGCAAAATTGGAAGCTCTTCGTTGACCCAATGGTGCTGCCACGGCAAGATTAACGCCGCCGATGCTTCAGAATACAGGTTCTACAGACAATCCCACGGGAGTCGTACATTATGGGCTGGATCGTTGCTGCATTGATGGCCTTCATCGCCGCTATTGCCATCGCCACAATTTGGAGGGGATATAAACGCCGGGAACGAGAGCTTCAAGCGAGCCACCAGAAAGCGGTGCGAACCCTTGATGAGGAACATAATCGGCGGCTGAAGCGACTGACCCGAGAGCACGACCGCACTCTGAAGGCGGCCCACTTTCCCCTGACCAAAGATTTGATGCCGGCCTTGGACAGCCTCGATGAGGCCCTCAGCCATTTTGAGGACCAGGATTTGGAGGGAAACGAGGATATCGCCGAGTTCCAGGCCGGAATCGACCTGGCCCGCTCCGCCCTCCACGACGCCCTCGCCCGCCATGGGATTTCCCCCATCGAGCCCGAGCCGGGCGAGCCTTTTGACCCGAATATTCACGAGGCCATCGCCCGCAATGAAGACCCCGACGCTGAACCGGGGACGGTGCGCCAGTTGCTTCGCCGGGGTTACGAGGCCCGGGACCGAGTGCTGCGGTCGGCGATGGTCGAGGTTAACGTCGGTCCTTCGGAAGCTCAGGAGGATTCTGACGGGGATTTGGAGTCTTCGGAAGAAGGTGACTCCGACGACTCTTCACTCGAGGACGCCTTCGAGGACGCCTTGGAAGACCCCGCTGATGCCGAGGACGCTGAGGACTTCGGCGAGGAATCCGGGGAAGCAGGAGAGCCCGAAGGCGGCAATTCCATATCTTCGGTAGGTGCGGTGGGTGGAATGGCGGAGAATGCCCGGGTATCCACGTCGGCTCCCTGAGGAAGCGAATTTCCTCGAATCCCCTCTAATGCTTCGGTCTCCCCGGTGTCGCGACCCAGAACATCAATGGAAACCATCTCGTATTGGGTGTTATTGGCTGTCTTCAGAGGTCCGATGCGCACCGCGCGGTTGTAGACTTCCACCGCCGCCCGCAGGGCATCGCGAATGATCTGTTCGATCTGAGAGCTGTCCACGTGGCGATCGACGAATAGATGCAGGCAATGCTCACCGAGGTCGATCTCGTCGATTCGATCGCTCAAAGACAGCAGGCGATGTCGCAGTGAAAAGTCAAAGACTTCCTCGACGCGTTCCACATTCTGAGGCTGGGTGGTGATTTCAAAACGAGTATCAAAATTTTTATCGCCTAATTCCACTGCTTCCCGGGGTAGCCAGCGTTCCAGCCACTTTCGACGGCGATTGTGGAGTCGAAATCCCTGGCGAAGGGGTCTGGGAAAGCGCACGGACAGTCGAAAGAAGTCATGGCTGGAATTGCTCCAGAGCTCGGCTCGCACCCCGAACCCTTTGACGTTGCCCCGCAGACCGAAGACATCGGCCTGATATAGCGGCGTCTGCCAGACGGTATCCAGGCCCAGACTCTCCTTGCAGTTGGTTAGCCCTTCGGAGATCTCCGCCCGCGAAACGTCGCGTTTTCGTCGCCTGAGCAGCCACCAGCCCACGATGGCCAACGCCACAAAGACGACCACCAACCCGATCAGCAATAGCCAGGTTGTCCACATCGTCATATTCCAGTCCATCTTCTTCCTTGATGACCGCGTTACATCACGGAAACGATAGCTTCCGTTGTACTCCACGGTGTACTTCGTTAGATTAAACGATGTAACTCCGATCTCCGAAAATAATCCAGGCTAAATCCGCGCGATTCGCGCTATCACCTGTAGGTTCGACCAAATTATGCGACAGATCCGATTTCTTTTCTTTCTTATTTTGATGAGCATCCTGAGCACCGGCTTCGGTTGTCTCGGTGACGCCGCCTCCGATCGAGTGATGCATCTTCGCGCCGACTCCGAGTCCGAAGAGTTGGGATTGGAATCGGGCTCTCGCGTCCATCTGGCTCTAAAAGATCGCCAGGCGCTCTTGATGATCGTCGATGGCATCCTGGACTCCAACGGCAACCACTCCATCGAACTCGACTATGTCATCGATGCCGATGTCTTTGTCAGTCGTAATAGTGGCGAGGGCGATCCTCACTGGATCACCCGGGCCAAGGTCCTCGACGAACAAGGTGAAGAGCTCTGGACCCAGCGGGTAAACAGCCTTTTCCAATTGATCGAATTTCTCAACCTCATTCTCGAACAACAGAGCGATATCAACCTGGGACCGGAGCAAGTTTATTCACTGGTCAAGCCGCGGTTTCCGGAGTTGTTACAATTCGCCCTGAAGGTGCCCATTGGAATCGAAGGTGGAACGACCTACGTGCTGGAACTCTCCCAGGAAGACGGTAGCTGGCTGGAGCTGGGCTCCTATGAAATCGCCGATCTCATCGCCCAGGCCGAACCTCCATCGGTGGACGCGGAGCTGGCCCGGCTTGTGGAATCGGGCCCCGTGGAAGACCGCATTAACGTTGCGATCATCGGCGACGGCTATAATATCCAACAGCGCCATCTCTTCGAAGGAGACGCCCAGGCGGTAGCCGATCGCTTCCTGGCGACCTCGCCGATGACGGAACACGCCGACCTCTTCAATATCACATCGATCTGGACTCCCAGTGCCGAGGCGGGGGCCGGTTATGACTGCAATCACGGTGCGGCACCCGCCGGCTGTGAACAGCGCTTTCGAGACACCGTGTACGAGACCGCTTTTGTAATTCCGGCGATCATCGACGAGCTCAATATCCCACTGGGTGAAGTCAGCGACCGGGTCGCTATGCCCCGAAATCTGGCCAAGGTTTTTGAGACCGCATCTCTGGCCAACTATGATGAGATCATCTTGATCTCCAATTCCGCCAAGCGCTCCGGATTTGCCGGACTCTACGTAGCTCTGGTCACCAGCTATGACGCTCGAATCACCTTCCCCGATGTCGCCGTCCATGAAGTCGGCCATACCCTGGGCCTTCTGGGCGATGAATATATGGTAGCCGGTGACGCCTGCTATTATAACGAACCCTACGTCCCCCTGCCCGCCAATATCGGCGAGCTCGTTGACGGTCAGATCAAGTGGAGCGAGTGGCTCGAAGAGGACACCCCGCTGCCCACTCCCGATAGTCTGGCCGAAGACCACCTGGTCGGGGCCTATCAGGGGGCCTATAATTGCAGTGATCTGGTGCGCCCCAGCCACCGATGCATGATGAAAAGATCTGGCGATGACTTCTGCCCGATCTGCGCAGAGCAGATGGTGCGCCGATTCTACTCCTTCGTCGATCCCTCCCCTCACCAGGAGTTCGTCGGTCTTCGCCTGGCTGAAAATGAAATCCGCCTGAGGGCGCCTGTGCGAGACCCCAGTCGCTACGAAGTGCAATGGACCGTCAACGGTGTCCCCACCTTTGAGGGCAGCTCCTATCGGGTCAACGCCGGCGACCTGCCGGACGTCCCCAACTCAGAGTGGGTCTCTGTGGAGGCCACGGTGCGAAATAGCTCCGGCATCATGCGAACCCGAGACGACTCGGTGGAGAATTATTTCCGCATGGAGATCAAGTTGGAAGATAGAGAGTAAAGCAGCTCCCCGCACCGAGAGTGGACTCGACCTCGATGCGCCCCTCGTGTTGATCGACAATTCTACGCACCAATGCGAGCCCCAGCCCCGCTCCCTTTCCGTCTCTGGACGTGGAGAAGAACGGCTCAAAGATCTTTTCACGAGTCTCATCACTCATTCCGCCGGCTGTATCGCTGACCTTAATCAGGGCCTGTCCTTCTTCCTGACTGCTCTTTATCGTTACGGTTCCGCCATCTTTGGGCATTGCCTGAGCGGCGTTGAAAAGGAGGTTACTGAATACCTGCTGCAGGCCGCCTTCGTGACCGCAGACCCAGATCTCCTGGTCGGCCAGATCGTAGACGACTTCCACGCCATTTTCATCGAGCGCATGGCGACTCAAGGCCACCGCCCCGCGTAGCGCGGCGTGCAACTCGATCTCAGTGACCTCCAGGGTCTCCGCGCCCGCCAGATGGAGCAGATCCCGAACGAATCGATCGATTCGCTCCACCCCGTCGATGATCCGTTGGAGCCTGTCGCTGTCTCGCTGTTCGATAAATTGGCCCCGGTACTTCTTTTTGAGGTAGCCGGCGTAATTCAAGATACTGGTCAGAGGATTCTTAAGCTCATGGGCGACGCCGGTGGCTAACTCTCCCAGGCTCATCAACTCCTCGGCCCGAGCGAACCGCTTCTGCAATTCAGCGAAGGAAGATTTGCCGGGCTGCGCCACCATCAAAAAGCCCCGCTGCCCGGAACTCCCCTGGAGATCATCGCTGGAGAGAGGGCGAATTCGAACCCGAACCTTCTCACATCCGTCGGGCATCCCGGCTCCGATCATGGCGTCGATCTCTTCGGGCATCCCTCCGGCCAGGGCTTCGGCCGCGGCCACTCGCAGATTGGCTCGATCATCCTCGTGAAAGAGCTCCAGAAGATCGCGCTCTCCCTCCCCGGCGTGATCCATCAGACCGCTGAGTGCGGCATTGGAGAGCCGTACTTTTCGGCGGCTGTCGCAGATCGCTACCAGGGCGTCGAGTTCATCGAGAATCGGTGCCACCATGGTCCCCGGACTGGACTCCAACATAACCCGGTAGTGATCGTCGCCGAGAGAAGCGAGGCTCATGGAAGCCTGGCTGCGCCCGGCGCCGGTGATGCGAACGTCAGCCAAAAAGTACTCCTTGATGTCCGCGCCCCGATGCTCGATGCGGACCTGGGAGAACGTATCCCGACGAGAGAGAGCAAATTGGGGCAATTCATCGCCCTCCCGAACCTCCAAAAAGAGACGGGCCATGGCGTTGAGAAAGAGGACTACTCCTTCCGTATCGCACACCGCAATGGGTTGGGGCACCGCTTCCAACACCGATGCAAAATCAATTGGGCTGTCATCGTATCGTCCCATATTATTCTCCCTCTCCCACGGAATCGGAATCGAGGCGCTCATTCTCATTGGAGTTCTTCTGAGGTCGGATATCTTCCACCTGACTGGCTTCTTCCAAATTCATGATCTGCTCCCCGCCGGCGTATTCCTGGGTGCGGTAACGGGTAATTCGACCGATCTTGCGGACTACTTCTGCGATGCTGCTGGCATCGTTGTGAATGGTGGTAGCCACTCGAAATAATTCGTCGTCTTCATCGAGCTGTCGGCGCAATAACTCGGTGTAGCCCAGAAGGCTTGTGAGAGGCTGGTTGAGTTTATGCGCTGCCGCTCCGGCGACCTCAGCAACCACGGCCTGGCGCTGGGTCAACTCCAACTCCTCGATGGACTCCTGGAGACGCTCTTCCATCCGGACCTGTCGACGGAGGTCGGTGAAGATTCCAACCGTCGCGATTTCTCGGCCGTCTTCATAAACCAGCGCCGCCGAGATTTCGACGGGGATGAGCTCCTGCCTGGTATTGACGACCACCTCTCTCAGGGAGTCGATGAGCCCCCGTCCTCCGTGGTCTTCGGCGCGAATCATTCGCATAATCCGTTCGGCGCCTCCCAGCGGATAGAGGCGGCGAACGTTCATTCCGAGGGCGTCTTCTTCGGCCCACCCCAGGATCTCTTCGGCCGCCGGGTTGAACAACACGATCTCTCCTTCCCGCCTGGCGGCTACGATCGCGTTGGGACTCGCGTCGATGACTCGGGTCAAGAAGTCAAAGGTATGAAGGGCAGAAAGTCCCTCGATCGCACCATTTGTACCATTGGATCCATTCGTGGTGTTGATCTCGGGCTCACGGCGCAAGAATTGCCATTTAACCCGCGTTCCCAACTCCTCCTCAATCTGACTCATGACCACCGCATCGGCAGCCCCGGAGGCGATCGCAGTCTCTACCGACACCGAATCGTCTTCGCCAAATAATACGATCACCGGAACGTCTTTAATGGCATCAAACTCATCTCGGATAGCCAGCAATTCGTCAGGACCGATTGTATTGGAAGCCAGACCCAGAATGACCAGATTCGGAACCTCCCGCCGAGAATGCAACACCGCCCTTCGAGCGTCGATAAATGAGTGATATTGACAGTCTTCAATCTCGTGAAGCAAGACCTCTTCCACCCGCTGCAGGACTCTCTTTCGGGCATCGATTGCCCAGATGACAGGCCCCTTCATTTCCTCTTTTGAACCCCCCTGATTCATGACTCCTCCTTAGCGACGCCCCCGAGCGCCATCAATTAAAATAATATCGAGCGCCCAGGGCGGCGTGAAAAAACTTCACCGCCATATCCGGGGCCTGCCCGTCGCGAAATAGCAGCGCAATGGAGGGGCTGATTTCGACAAAGAGCTCCACCGGAGCTTGCTTGAGTTGGGCGTTAACGCCGCCGGGAAACCGAGCTCCGAAACCGAAATCGTAATAGGGCACAAATCCTTCCAGCCCGGGCTCATAGATTCTGGTTCCCCCGACATTAAATAAGACCAGTCCCCCACCTCCGACGTACGCCGCCATTCGGAACTCGAAAGCGTCGGTGATCTCGAAGAATTCCAAGAGATAATCGCCTCCGATCGACAGACTCCCGAAGAAAAGTTGGTCGAAGAACGGAATGCCGCCGACATGAAAACCGAGGGCCTGGGATTGAGTGAGATAATATTTTGCGGTGACTCCCGAGGGAGCACCGATCGTGATGCCGGCGCCCACCTTCCCGGGCGTTCCAAGTGCATCACCGTATTCTCCTGCGTCGGCGGGCGCGGCGACCAAAATGACCGACAACATCGCAGCCATGATCACACTAATGCCGAACGCTTTCCTCATATCGTCTCCGGTTTATCGCATCACACAACGGCGTGGACCGGATCAGAATACACGGTCGGGCCGAATCACGCACTCATCTCTTCCAAAATTCGCTCCGCAACACGGAGGCCATCAATGGCAGCGCTTACGATGCCTCCCCCATAGCCTGCGCCCTCGCCGCAGGGATAGAGACGCTCCACCGAGCGAGACTGGAGCGTTTCATCATCTCGAACCACCTGAACGGGAGCGCTGGTGCGGGTTTCCACGCCGATAAGCAGGGCATCATCGGTGAGATATCCCTTCATACGGTCGTCGAAGTCATCCAGGGCCCGCCGAAGGGCCTCGATGACAAACGGCGGATAACAACTGCTCAGATCGGCGGGGGCAATCCCGGGCTTATAGGTCGTCTTTCGCACCTCTTTGGTAGCCCGGCCATCCTTGAAATCGGTCAACCGTTGAGCGGGGGCGATAAAGCCCCCTCCACCCAGTTGATAGGCTCTGCGCTCCGCCTCGTGCTGAAAATACATCCCCGCCAGCAGGCCTCCTGCCGATTCTGCGGGGTCGACGGTGCCGAAGCTCCCAAAGTCCTCCGGTTTTACGGTGACCACCAGGGCGGAGTTTGCCCAGTGTCCCCGACGGCTGGCGTGGCTCATTCCGTTGACGCAGATCCCCTCGGGGAGGGTATGAGACGGAACGATCTGTCCCCCGGGACACATGCAGAAGCTATAGACACCCCGGTGGTCTTTGCCTTTTCCGTAATTCGCCGCGAGCCGATAATCGGCCGACGGCAACTCCTCTTCATCGGCGTATCTTCCGTATTGAATTTCATTGATCAATTGCTGGCGATGCTCGACGCGAAATCCAACGGCGAAGGGTTTGGGCTCCATATAAACCCCGCTGTCGGCCAGGTGCAGATACATCTCCCGTGCCGAATGCCCCACCGCCAGAATGACTCGGTCGGCGTCGATCCGCTCTCCATCGCGCAGGCGAACGCCAACGATTCGCCGGATTCCCTTGACCTCTTCGATGATCAACTCCTCCACGAAAGCCCCGAAGCGAACCTGGCAGCCCTCCTCGGTGAGCCGGGCCCGAAACGCCTTACACAACCGCACCAGTCGATCGGTTCCGAGATGGGGCTTGCCCTTGGTCAAGATCTCCTCGGGTCCGCCCAATTCGACGATGGTCTCCAGCACATGCTCCCCGCGCACGTCTTTGACCCGGGTATATAATTTCCCATCGGACCAGGTCCCGGCCCCGCCTTCGCCGAAACAAATATTGCTATCCGGTTTGAGTTCACCGCGATGCATCAGGCCCGAGACGTCGCGACCGCGAATCTCAACGGGCTCGCCGCGATCG
>SKNI01000645.1 GCA_007120615.1 Myxococcales bacterium
CAGATTCCGCTCTATGTGTGGCTCCCGGATGCAATGGCCGGCCCCACTCCTGTTAGCGCTTTGATTCACGCCGCGACCATGGTTACGGCGGGCGTGTTCTTGATCTGTCGGCTCAACTGGATTTTCACCCTCGATCCGAGGCTGATGGCCACGATCGCCATCGTAGGTGCGCTCACGGCTCTTGTGGCGGCGTCGATCGCGGTGGTTCAAAACGATATCAAAAAGGTGCTGGCCTACTCCACGGTGAGTCAGTTGGGCTTTATGTTTATGGCCGTGGGAATGGGCGCCTTTGTGGCGGCCGTCTTCCATCTGATGACCCACGCCTTCTTTAAAGCGCTGCTCTTTTTGGGAGCCGGAAGCGTTATCCACGGAATGCATCACGAGCAGGACATCCGGAAGATGGGTGGTTTGCGAAAGCTGATGCCCTGGACCCACGCGACGTTTGCTCTCGGGACTCTGGCTATCGCCGGGGTGCCGTTGTTGTCGGGCTTCTACTCCAAAGATCTGATCCTGTGGAACGCTCTGGCCAATACCCACGTGCTCAACGTGGAGGGAGCGCTGCAGACGGTGACCATGGATCACTTCACCACCACTCTGGCTCCGGCGCTTGCCGAGGCCGGCGACGGGATGGTTGAGGTGGTGGGATGGTCATTGGCCGTGAACTGGAGTGTCTTCTTAATCGGCATCCTGACAGCTGGCCTCACCGCATTTTATATGTTCCGAATGTACTTCTTAACCTTCTGGGGAGAGTGCAGGGCGGACGAGAAGACCAAGGCTCATATCCATGAGTCGCCGACTTCGATGTTGGTGCCCCTTGTGGTGCTGGGCTTTTTGTCGGTGGTCGGTGGTTATATCGGCTGGCCTCATTTCATCACTCAATTTTTCCCGGACGGCGTGAACGTCTACGCCCTGGGTCTGGAGAATTGGCTGGCCGAGGTCTTCCTTATCTCCGATAGCTTTCGGCTGGTAGGTCGCTTTGGTCCCTCTCCGTACGGAGCAGAAGCCATTGTGGCGTTGATCAGCATCATCATCGCGTTCTCGGGAATCGGGTTGGCGTATGTGATGTACATCAAAAAGCCGGAGCTTCCCGGTCTGGTGCAAGAGAAAGTTGGGCCGGTCCACAACGTTCTGTCGAATAAATACTACGTCGATGAGGCCTACGACTTCCTTTTTGTGAAGCCCACGCTCTACTTCGGCAAGGCGATGTACTGGTTTGACCGAAATATCATCGCCGGTTTATTCGTCGGCGGAACGGCGTTTATGACGCTGAATTTCGGCAAGATCATGGCCAATCTTCAAAGTGGGAACGTCCAGCGTTATGCCACCTACCTTGCGTTGGCACTCTTGCTGGTGCTCATGGCGATCCTCTTTGGACCGGACTGGGTCCGATAACCGACCGGTGCAACAATCACGAATCCGGTGAAGTCAAGAACTGGGAATGACAACGATGGTTGAGTTTACACATATATTCAGCGCCCTGGCGGCCCAGCCGATGCTGGCACAAATTGCCGGCCCCGAGGGTGGTATTCCCTGGCTGTCGCTGACGACGTTCGCGCCGTTTCTGGGGATTCTGGTTCTGTTTTTCATTCCCCGAGACCAGCTGCAGGTGCTGCGAAATGTGGCGCTGCTGAGTGCCCTTGGCACCTTTTGCATAAGTCTGGGGATTCTGGTGACCTTCAATCCGGCGGCGGCCGTCGCGGCGGGGGAGGCATTTACCTTCCAGATGACCGAGGGACCCCATGAGTGGATCCCGGCGGTGGGCATTCAATTCTTTATGGGGGTGGACGGCTTCAGCCTCTGGCTGGTGATGCTCACCACTTTCTTGATGCCCATCACCATCTGGTCGACCTACGGTGCGGTAAAAGAGTACGTCAAAGAATATATGATCGCCTTGCTCTTCTTGCAGGTCGGTCTTGTGGGGGCGGTGCTGGCCCTTGATCTCTTTCTCTTCTTTATCTTCTGGGAGATCGTGCTGATTCCGATGTATATCATCATCGGTATCTGGGGCGGAAAAGAGCGGGTAAAAGCGGCGCTGAAGTTCTTCTTATATACCATGACCGGTTCGCTTTTGATGCTGATCGCCATGGTCTATATCTACTTTCATGTCGGCGCAGAGACGGGGACATACTCCTTTCTCTACAGCAATATCTTCACCGCCGAGTTGGGTTATACGCAGCAGATGTGGCTCTTTGCAGCCTTCGCGCTGGCGTTCTTCATCAAAGTTCCTCTCTTTCCGTTTCACACCTGGCTGCCTCTCGCTCACGTTCAGGCTCCCACGGCGGGTTCGGTGATTTTGGCCGCCGTGATGTTGAAGCTGGGAACTTACGGGTTGATTCGATTTGCCTTTCCCTTATTTCCCGATGCACTTCTGGTATATGCGCCGTTTATCGCATTGCTCGCGGTGGTGGGAATCATCTACGGGGCGGTGCTGGCGTTGGTGCAGGAGGACGTCAAGAAACTGGTCGCCTACAGCTCGGTGAGCCACCTGGGATTTTGCGTCCTGGGCTTGATTTCGCTGACGCCGCAGGGGTTAGCCGGTGGGATGTATGTAATGTTGGCCCATGGTATCGCCACCGGGGGACTCTTCCTCTGCGTGGGGATGCTTTATGAGCGTCGTCACAGCAAGCAGATCGCCGACTTCGGCGGGGTGGCCAAGGTAATGCCCGTTTTCGCCACGCTCTTTGCGGTGATCATGCTGGCCTCGGCCGGGCTTCCCGGCCTCAACGGTTTCGTCGGTGAATTCTTAAGCCTTATGGGCGCCTCCAAGAGCCACTTCTTGTCCTTCGGAGAATATCTCTTCTATATGACCGACGAAGGTCCGGTGACGGGCTACGGGGTATATGAATTGACCGGGACCACGGTGGTACCCACCGAAGCGGGTGTATCGGCCGGCCCGGAGATTACGGCGTTTATCTTCACCATCTTCGCCACCACCGGGGTCGTTCTCGGGGCCGCTTATCTCATCTGGATGTTCAAGCGGGTGATGTTCGGCGAAGTAAAGCACGAAGAAGTTCAAAATATGGAGCGCCTCACTCCCCGTGAGTTTGGAGTTCTGATTCCCATCGTGGTGATGGCCATCTTCATGGGTGTCTATCCCAAATTTTTCCTCGATAAGATGGACCCTTCCATTCACCAATATCTGACATATATGGATGTGCGGGTCACCGAAGCGGTGGAGCGATCTGCTGCTGATGAGGAACGAAGAAATCTCTACGGCGAAGTCGTCGTAGAGGAGCTTCATCCCGAGTGGGAAGCCCAGGGTTCGATTCTGGATATGGCACGGGAGCGTCGCCAGCAGCGCTGACGGACGTTCAAGAATACTAACGGCGAAGTGCTTCAATCTTCGCCTCTTGTAGAGACGGGTTCGAAGACCATGCAATTGCTGTCTAGCTACAATATGCTCTCGCTGCTCACACCCCCGCAAGGTGCGGAGTTTGTGGCGTTGATTCCGGGAGCCATCCTTACGCTCATCGCGTTGCTCTTTATCATTGTCGATGTCTTTCATCGAAAAGGGAGCTCCCGCGATTATCAGGCCTATTTCGCAGCCATCGGGCTGGGACTTACGGCGGCCAGTTGCTGGTATCTATGGGGCAGCGGTCTGGAGCGACCGGCGTTCTTCGGGATGCTCTATTTCGACCGATTCTCGCTCTTCTTCTCCGGGCTGGTCTCCATCTCGGGGGCCCTGGCAGTGCTCTGTTCACCGGCCGTCCTGAGAAGCAATCAGATGGAACGGGGGGAGTATTATCTGCTGGTGCTCTTCAGCGTAATCGGCATGATTTTCATGGTGGCAGCGGCCGACCTGTTGACCCTCTTTATCGCTTTTGAAGTGATGAGTATCCCGCTCTACGTGGTGGCTGCGTTTTTGAGAAAAGACGAGCGCAGTGCCGAAGCCGGAATGAAATATTTTGTCCTTGGGGCGTTCTCGGCGGCGATTATGCTCTACGGTATCGCCCTGATCTACGGGGCTACGGGCACTACAAACCTGGAGTATATTGCCCAGAATCTTGAATTTCTGGCCGATGGGGGAACGGAACACGGGGGCTACGGTCTGGTGATGGTCGGCGTGTTGCTGATCTTTAGCGGATTTGCCTTTAAGGCGGCGGCGGTGCCGTTTCACCTCTGGGCGCCCGACGTCTACACCGGATCGCCCACACCGGCGGTTGGGTTTATGGCTACGGCGGTCAAAGCGGTCGCGTTTGCGGCCCTGGTCCGGGTATTTGTCATCGCATTTCCCGCCGAAGTGCTGCGAGGCGGATTCTTCGGGTGGGGCTGGATTGATGTGGCCTATGTCCTGGCGATCGCATCGATGGTCCTCGGAAACCTGGTCGCCGTCACCCAGACGAGCGTAAAGCGGATGCTGGCTTATTACGGGATCGCCCACGCCGGATATCTCCTGGTCGGTTTCGTAGCTGCCAATTCTCATCCGAGCTTCTTTCTGCACAACGATGCGATCTTATTTTCGCTCATCGCCTATACCTTCGCCCTGGTAGGGACCTTTGGGGTGCTCTCCTATTTCGGTCGCCGTGGCCAGGCGGTAGAAACCTACGAAGATCTGGGCAGTCTGGGGCTGAAATACCCGAAGATGGGCCTGATCATGAGCATCTGTGTGCTCTCCCTGGCCGGGGTTCCACCCACGGCAGGCTTTCTCGGAAAATTCTACATCTTCCGAACCGGCG
This sequence comes from Myxococcales bacterium, assembly GCA_007120615.1. Classification (GTDB taxonomy): domain Bacteria; phylum Myxococcota_A; class Bradymonadia; order Bradymonadales; family Bradymonadaceae; genus SKNI01. The sequence goes on from SKNI01000645.1 coordinate 4,677, forward strand.
TGGATGTCGGATTGCAGACCGGTGAGATGGCCCTGATCGTTATGGTCATCGTCGGTGTGCTCACCAGCGTTGTGGGCGCCTATTATTATCTGAAAGTGCTGGTCTATATGTATATGAAGCCAGCCATCCGCGAGATCGAGCCCCTGCACAATCCAGGCACCAAATGGGCCACCATGATATGTGCCATTCTGACTATTTATATCGGTCTGTTCCCGGCCAAGGCTATCGATATTTGCCGGGAAGCGGTGATGGATATGCAGGGGGTTCCAGCTGCGGTGCAGGCCACCATCGATCGCGGTGAGATCGAGTTGGAGCGGCGAATGGAGCAATGGGAATGAGTCTTGGGGGTCGGTCTTTGCCTCAGTCATCGCTATGGGATGTACTATTGCCGGACGCTGTGCTGAGGAGATCGAGTAGCCCTCCAAAGGTAGTCAGGTGGTCGGGGTCGATATCAAAGAGGTCGAATTCCACCTGGGCGCGCTCTTCAAGTCGGGCGATTAAATCCAGAAAAGCGATGCTGTCGAGAAGACCGGACTCGATAAGGTTGAAGGAATCCTCGATCTCCCGCGCTGAAATCTCGGCGCGACGCAACGCCGGTTCTAATAGACCCAGAAGCATCGCTCGAGCGGTTGGATTGGCTGGCTTCATAGAGGGCTCCAAGAGTCTAGTTGGGGGCGCTGAATTAATGCGGTGGGGTCGTCTCGGAGGATGGAGATGGCTACTTCGGCGAAGTCGCGGCTGCGACAGGTTTCTAGGGTGCTGCAACTGAGCGCAAAAGAACGCAGGAGATTGCGCTTTTGCAACTTTTCTCCGATTGGTCGCAGCTGAACTCTGGGATCGAGGGTCAGGTCCCGGACGTACATTCGATAGGTTCGGTGTGATTCGTGCCCCTGGTCGCGATAGAGGCCGCGAAACTCCTTCCAGTAGCGATAGGGAACGCCCACTCGCTCCTCGGCCCAGTGAACCAATGAGACCGGCTCAACCCCACAGCCGATAAGCAGCAGGTGAGCGTCGAGATCGATGAGGCGATCGAAGCTGCCGCCGCGCTCAAATGCGCCGGCGGTGTCGAGGTCGGTGAGTTCACCGGAGAGGGGACCCTCAGCGACCAATGATTGAATCGGGTGTGGAGAGCGTCGAGCCAGGCTTCGCCGGCGCATATATTCGGAAAATGAGCCCATCGCCTTCGACGGAGTTCGTTGTCGATCAAAGGTCCTTCCCCTGCAGAAATCAAAGTTAAAGGTTGGGACCACGATCGTGCCCTCGGGCCCGATCAGCTCGCGAATTGCATTATAGTGGCATTGAGGGATCGCCGGGATCGGACAATTCTCAATTCGGCCCAGGGAGAACAACGAGCTGTGAACCATGACCAGCGAGCCCGCAGGGATCTCAGTCATGGCCAGGGCGTGACGCAATTGCTGTTCGGAATAGCTTTTCATCCGTCATACCTCATCATTGTCGAGCATCGCGCGCAGGGCGCTTCGGTCGATCTTTCCGTTGGAATTGCAGGGAAGCGTAGGAAGGGTCACGATGCGATCGGGGATCATATAAGCCGGCAGCTTTCGACGGCAGGAGGCCAGAAGGGCGGCTTCATCGGTGGGGTTCTCCGAGGCGACAAACCCGACGATTCCGCCGACCTCGTCGGTCCTGTAGGGCCAGGCGACGGTGATGGCCAGGTCATGGTTACAGGCCTGACGAAGGGCGAAGTCGATCTCCGCCAGCTCGATGCGATGACCCCCGATCTGAATCTGATCGTCGATACGACCCAGAAAGTGAAGGCATCCCCGATCGTCTTCGACCACCAGATCGCCGGTGCGGTACCAGCGACGATCGGGCGCGCTCGGCAGACGGATGAACCGCTCCTCGGTCAACTGGGGAGCCCTCCAATATCCGGCGGTCAGCTGGCTTCCGGAGAGGAGTAATTCTCCGGTCTGCTCTCCACGTTCGTTGGTCTCGGGATCGAGAATCGAGGTCTCTTGCCCGGGGAAGGCTCGCCCCAGTGGGACGACGCCGTTTCTACAGTGGGGCAGGGAGTCCTCTCCCTGCCATCGGTAGGAGGTGATGGCGATGGTGGCCTCGGTCGGGCCGTAGAGGTTGTCCACAGTGGAGTTCGGAGCGGCCTCGGACCACTTCTGAGCCAGGGAAGCGGGCAAGGCCTCGCCGCAAAACAGACTTGCCCGAAGGGAGGGAAAGGCTCCCGGAGCCAGTTGGCGAAAGCGATCCATGGTCATCCCCAGGGTGGGGACGCTGAACCAGAGGGTCAATTCATGGTTCCGAATGAATCGACCGGGGGCCATTCGGGCCCGCCGGGAGAGGGGATAGAGACAGGCTCCGCTGGACCAGGTGACGAAGAGATCGTGAACCGAGAGATCAAAGGCCAATTTGAAGGTCTGAGAGATGCGGTCGTCGGGCCGGACCTGGTAGGCTCTGCTGATATGATCGATATAGGCTCGGGCGCTTTTATGACTGACGGCAACGCCCTTGGGGGTGCCCGTACTGCCCGAGGTAAAGAGAAGATATGCAGTGGAGTGGGGATCGACTTCAGGAGAAGCCAGAGGGGATGGACTGGCCGGTAAGTCGCCGGACGATAGCAACTGCCCCGATCGGCCTGAATCTCTCCACATCGCCAGATCGCTGACCTCCGGGGCGATGATGGTGAGCTCCCGGGGGCATCCTTCCAACAGGGGCTGCAGATGATCGAGAGCTTTTTCGGAGAGGATCAAAACGTCGATCTCGGAGCGGGTGATAATGTCGAGGATTCTCTCCGGCGGAAAATAGGGATAAATCGGAACATACCCTTTCCCGGCGCCCAATACTCCAAGAATCGATGAATAAGCGGTCAAACCCTGGGCTGCCAGGACTCCCACCAGCGGACTCGTTGTGCCTGTAGTAGAGACGGCTTCCGCGATCCGGGCAGCCCTCTCGGCCAACTGCTCATAGGACCAATATTGACCATCCAGATATAGTGCCGCCCGTGCCGGATAGTGCTGGACCGAGTCGGTAAATCCTCGGAGTAGTGATGACATTGCGTCCCCCGCATGCTCTCTGACAATCTTGTTGAGTTACCATACACGATCATTCTTCAGCGCGAACACGTAGTGCTGACCTTCGGGCAGCTGGGCATTTGCCAACCCACTCCGATAGTTGAGGCGTAATTCGGGTTGTAGAAAAACGTGTCCTCTCTAAAGGTGATCATTGCGACGAAACTGTCGAGCTTTTCATTGCCGAAGAGCCAAGAAAGATCAAAGCCGCCCTCACGACGATGAGAGGGCGGCTTTGAGATGGGTGGTCGCTTTCCGGTCAGGCGGCAGCGAGTTTGAAGCGCAGCGCCGTCTCTTCTCCGAGGACGATTACGTCCCCATCTTGAAGCGAGCGACGGTCTCCGAGTCGAAGCAATTCATCATTGAGTTGGGTGGCGGAATCACTGAGAACCCAGAGGGTATAATTTCGATTCTGGCGAAAGATCGCGACGTGCTTTGCGGCAAGTCGGGGGTCTTCCAGGGTAGAAAGGTCGATGTGGTTGGGACCGGCGACCGCTTCCTCTTCGACCGATTCGTCTGCTTCGTCTTCGAGTGCTTCGTCTTCGAGTGCTTCAACTTCGAGTGCTTCGACTTCGAGTGCTTCGACTTCGATTGCTTCGACTTCGACCACATCGTCTTCGAAGGAATCGGGCCCTTCGGTGCTCTCCGCTGATCCGCTGCCGATAAAGGTGACTTCGGTATCGATATCCACAGACTCCACCACGCTCTGATCCCGGAAGATTACGAGAGATGGGGGCACGGGGTAGGTGCCGGGCACGGGCAGCGGTTCGACGGTGGGTACGGAACGCTCCGTGGTGCGTTGAGCAACGATTCTGGGCGAATCTTCCACTTCTTCTGGCTCTTCGAAAGCGACTTCCTCTTCGAGAGCTTCTTCATCGAAGGAAGTTTCTTCTGCAAACTCCGAAGCTATCTCTGGTTCA
>SKNI01000648.1 GCA_007120615.1 Myxococcales bacterium
CCATCGACGGCGACCACGATGCCGCGATTTCCCCTTTTGAACCCACCGCCCTCGGACTACCTCCGATCACCGACCCAAAATTGCTCGACCAGCAAGCACCGCTTCACTTCGCCCGATCGCAGCGTGCCGTCCACGCACACTACATGGTTCCCTCAAGGATTGACGCAAAACGAAAACGAATCTGTCGATAATAAGTTTAGTAACTAGGACTTGAACCATCGACCCTTCGCTCCATTATCAATGCGTCCAACTCGAAAGGAGACCGAACGATGACACCCGCGCCAAAACAGAGCGTTGCCCCACTGGACCAATTCTACCAGCTCCCGGATCTACTCTGCGCAGCCTTTTATGGAAGTAGCTATCGCTTTGGAGAATTGCACTTCTCCGAGAAAATGGCTGAGGGAGAATATCCGTCATATCTTGTCGACCCACCCGATTTTATGAGGGGCGGTTGGACCCGCTATCATGAAATCTCCATGGTCCTGCATCCCGAAAAAGGGGGCCTTCTTCTTCGCATGACCGAGGTTCCCGACGACGCGCCCGACGAGGCGCTCACCAGGGAAATTGCCGAGGATCACTGCGCGCTCGTCGGCCTGATGTGGAAACTCCATCACCGACTCGAACAGGTTGGATTCTGGAAAGACCGCCCCATTGTCCTGGGAGTCGGCCTGGTCACTACCCACCATTGTCCCGATGAGCTGCGCCCGGCCAATATCTGTGAGACCGTACTCATTGACCGCAAGAAATTGCCCAGACTCCCCACTCATATCGATGAATTATTCGACTATTATACCCGGCCTGAAGCCCTACCGGTCGCCGATTGGGGTGAGCGACTGATCACGGACCTTACGACCTCGCCGGACTTGATCGGGGGATTTGTAGACGAGGATAGCCTCATTGAGTTCTACGACGAATTCGGTCGCGGCCTCGACGAGGTCATAGAGCCGGAGGCGTCTATAAAGCCTCCGCCGAGTTTTTAGATAATGCCGCCGCCAAAGCCCTGGTCGTAGATATAGTCGACCTGCCAGCACTCGGAGTGCGGACCGAAGCGGTTGCGTTATTCGTCGTCGGAGGCGTCCGAGTCCGAAGAGAGCACGGCATCGGGAAAATTGGCTACTTTTCCAGCCACCGCCAGACATCGGTGCCAATCGCCCTCCAGGGTCCCCATTCCGTAGACCACGGCCTCTCGGATCGAGGTGCCCTCCATCGCGTGGACCCCGTCGACCACTGCATAAGGTCCGATGCGAACGCCTGCTTCAGCCTGGACGTGTGCGCCGGTCAAGATGGGACCGGATAACTCCGTTTTATCGTCGATGCCGTCCTGAGCGAAAACGTAGAGACCCTCGCCGAGAGCTTCTGGGATCGGCACCTGTTTGAAGAGCGTCGGGTCATCCAGAACCCGGCGGGTGGTTTCAAAAAAGAGACTTGGGTTATCCAGGGCCGCCCAGAAGTCGTCGTTGACGCTGATATTGAGGGCTTCGCCTTCTTCCAGCAGTGGTCCGTAGACATCTCCCACAAGACAACCTTTCTCCAGCGGGATCTCGCGCAGAAGTTCAGCTTCGATGAAATGGACCCCCGTAAAATCATATTCGGTCAGGTTCTCGGGGGCCTCAGGGTGACGAAAATCGCGAAGACCCATCAGGGTGCCCTCTTGTTCGTCCACCCATACTTTGCCTGGCTGGTCGTCGGCCTTCGGTCGCACCACAAGGGTTGCTCGAGCACCGGACTTGCGATGAGCCTCCAGATGTTCGAGGAGATCGATATTCATGACGCTGTCGCCGTTGAGCACGATCAGAGTCGTCTCAGGCTCCCCCAGTCCATTCCAGATGCCCCGGGCTCCACCGGCGGTTCCCAAGATTTCCCACTCTCGAGTGTATACGGGGTCGAGGTTCATCGTTTTGCAGATTCGATCGGCCACCGGAACGATGCTGTCGGGGAGATGATGCAGATTCATTCCCACCCGGGTGACCCCGGCGGTCGACAGATGATCCAGAGCATAGGCCAGAAGCGGGGTGTTGAGAAATGGAATCAGAGGCTTTGGAATCACATCGGTGATCGGAGCCAGGCGGGTTCCAAATCCGGCGCAAAGCACACCGCCAACGGGGGGCATATCTGTCATAACAAAAAAGTCTCTCTACAAAGAAAACGTGGAGGGTCTCGAGCCGATCTCAGACCCGAGCCCTCCACGTTGATCACATCACAGTCACGCAGCACTCACAGGTCGTCAGAGTCCCAGGTTCCTCGTCGAGCGGAGACGGTCTCTTCCTCTTCGACCTGCTCTTCTTCCTCTTCGAACTCGAACTGAGTCTCTTCTTCTTCTTTGGTAACGCCCATCTTGGCTTTGAGCGCCTGCAGGGCTTCGTCGGAGCCATGATCCGATTCCAGGGCGTCAAATTCGGCGGCCAGATCGTCACCGCCCATACTCTCGGCGAGTTCGGCGGAGGCTTCGGCTTCGGCTTCCATCTGCTCGATGCGCCCCTGCATTCGGTCAAAGGCATCAAAGGCCGAGGTGTCGCTCATCCCGGACATGGTCTGCTGGATCGTTTTCTGGGCCTCGGCGCGCTTCTGACGTGCAATAAGCAGGTTCTTCTTCCGGGTCGCCTCTTCGATCTTATTGTTGAGCTGGCGCAGAGAGTCGCGCAATTTATCGGCCGCCGCTTTCTGGGCTTCCCACTGCCCCTGATATTCTTTGGCCAGATCGTCGTGCTCGTTTTTGCGGGAGAGAGCCTCCCGCGCCAGGTCATCTCGACCGGCCCGGACCGCCATCATCGCTTTCTTTTCCCACTCTCGAGACTTGTTGACCTCATTTTCCAACTGCCGCTTGAGGCGTTTTTCATCCGCGATGGCCACAGCCACCTGCTTTTTGGCCTGGATCAACTGCTCCTTCATATCGAGGATCAATTGATTGAGAATCTTTTCGGGATCCTCGGATCGGCTGATCAGGTCATTGATATTGGCTCTAAGCAGCGTGCTTATGCGATTTAAGATGCCCATGAATCGTCTCCTTTATTTGCTCTGCGATGTATGAGGCTTTCGATCCGGTAACGGGTAGCGTTTTGGGGAGCGAAAACCTTCGATCATTTAGTTGACTGCGGCGCCGAATATTCCTACGTGGGCATCAGGCCTGGTCTACAGTCTCCGCTGGTTGCTGCTGATCGGAATCTCCCTGCCGGATAATCTCTCGAAGTTCCTGGTAGTGCTCCCGCACGGCCAGGGTGATGGAGTCGATTGCGGCCTGGAACTCGTTTTTATCCAGGTTGGGACTTTGAACGGTATCTACGATGACGACCGATTCATCTTCCAGACCAAAGGCACCGGCGATCATACTGGTGGCGTTGAGTTCCAGAAGTCGTCGAAAGAGTACCGGTTGAATCATCTCCTCCGGGGTATCGATCAACTTGACCCGAAACGTCAGCACCGGAGCTGTATGATAGACGACGATATTATCGATATAATCGATCTCGTCGTGGATCAGCCACAGCCCATCTTTAACCTGCTCAAAAGGAAGCCCTAATTCAATGATATAGGACTCAATTCTGTCGTTTAATTCCGCTTCTGTAGTGTTCATGGACGCCATCCTCCCTCGGTCAGTGGCGGTAGAGACACGCCAGATCACGGAGCGGGACCGAGAGGCCGCAGCCGATCTACTGGCTAAGATGTTGGTTCAAAGCTAACGAACGGCGAAATACTAGGTGCGCCGCACTGCGGGTGTCAAGATCGCTTGCTCCGACAAACCTTTGCTGTAGAGCCGCAACGGAGGTATTTGAAGCTGTTCGGTTGCACCAAGGTGGTTGCGCAACTTGAGTCCGGTGCATTAGAGTTGGCGGCCGGCAGGCGGTTTGTGTCGCCTTCAGCTCATTGTATTTGAGGAGCTTGTGAAACATCTTGGCCCTTATCAGCTCATCGAGCGAATCGGCGTTGGCGGTATGGCGGAAGTCTTTCTGGCCCATGCCAGACGCCAGGGAGACTTTGTTCAGCCCTGTGTGGTCAAAGTCTTGCACCGAGAATTGGCGGCCGACAAAAACTTCACCCGGATCCTCCTGGAAGAAGCCCGACTCATCGCCCAGCTGCGCCATAATAATATCGCGAGCCTCTACGACGTTGGCCGCCATGACGGGGCTGTATTTCTGGTCATGGAATTTGTAGACGGCCAAGATCTCCACGCCGTCTTAGCGAAGTCCGTTCGACTGGAACAAGAACTCCCGGTGGCCTTTGCCCTGCACGTAGCTCGAAATTTATGCACGGGATTGCATTTCGCCCACACTCGAAGCGGGCCCGGCGATGTTCCTTTAAAGCTGGTACACCGTGACGTCAGTCCTCAGAACGTGCTCATCAGCGCACTGGGAGAGGTGAAGCTCATCGATTTCGGGGTCGCCAAATTCAACTCCGAGATGCGGGAGAAGACGCGAGCCGGGGTCATCAAAGGTAAATTTGGCTATATGTCGCCGGAGCAGGCCTGGGATGAAACCCTGGACCAGCGCTCCGACCTCTTCTCGGTGGGAATCTGTCTTTATGAGATGCTGACGGGACGCTCGGTTTATGGTCAAAGCGATGAGGCCATGACCATGCTCAAAAGGGCTCGAGAGGCCGACATCGACCCCATCACCGACTGGCGACCCGATGTTCCCGAGGACCTGGCCAAGATCATCCACCGCGCCCTGGAGAGAAATCGAGACGATCGCTTTCAGACCGCTCATCAAATGGAGCGGGAGTTATCGGTGATCCTGGCCCGAGTGGCGCCGGATTATACCAACCTCGACGCCGGCGTATTGGTCGATGGCCTCTTCTCCACCGACGACCCGGCTCTCCAGGAGTTGAGTCCTCGAATCGGGGTTCCGGGCATGGCGGTGGAGGAGCAAACCCATCCCATGACCGACGTGCCCCAGGAAATCAAAGAGAGCGGGCGCTTTCTGCAGATGAGTTCTCTAAAAGAGAACCCCTCCGCCGGGGCGGATGATGCCACCGCCGCCATCATCTTTCGCGACGAGGATTTCGCCGATGAGAAGACCGAACTCTTCGACGAAACTCGGATCTCCGGGGTTCACCCCACGGTGGACCGAAACGCACCGGATCTCCGCAGCAGCGGACGGTTTGCGGCAAAACAACGAGGACGATCGGCGAAGCGGCGAGATCCGGCGCGAAATACACGGCGCATCGAGGAGAGTCTCGAGGATCAAGAGACCGATCCTCGTCACGAGACCCCCAAGACCCGCGCCAGCGGAGGGCTGGAAACCATCGAGCGGACGACTCCCGATCGCGCTCGAAGAAAGAAAAAAAACCGCTCCCCACGGGCTGAAACCCGTCAAAAAGAAACCGATGACCCCGCCGCTCCCAAGATTCAAGCGCGGGGGCCGGTTCCTCCAACGGAGTTGAGTGACCGCGATGAACTGATGGCGGAGATGAGGCAATTCTCACGCGAGTCTCGCCAGGACGGTGATTCGAGTTCCAAGGCGAAGCCCAAAATCTCCATCGATCCCCGGCTTCAGCTTGTGGGGGCGGCGAGTTTTGTGATCATCGCCCTGCTCTTCGTGCTCATTCGCTTTGTATTTTAGCCGTCGATTCCGAAATCTTCTCGCGCCGAGAAATCGGGCCCCTCACCCAGGGGGGATTCTTTCCCACCCTCATCGAGATAGGCCTGCAGTCCGGCGTAGGAGACGGGCTGGTGGTTGTATTTGGCGGTCTCCTCATTGTCGAAGACGTAGCGCACGGCCTTGACCGGCCGGCCTTGGTCGTCTTCTCCCGCTTTTGCTACGGCGGTCCACCGCTTCAATTCCTTGGTCGGAACCAGGGTCTTGGGCGTTGAGAAGGTGCGATAGATTTTGACAAGCTTTTTATCAGGGTCGTACTCAATGCGTTCTTTGGTCATCATTTTACCTGTGTTTTGCAGTTGATTCAGCGTCGGGATCCAATTCTCTACGGCGGTGACCTTGCCAGTCGCCAGGTGCTACACTAAACCACGGGAGGGAAGTCTTTGGGAAGTACTTCTTCGTCGAAAACGATCAATCCAAACTCCAAGGTCGATGGCATCCAGAAAAGTCGAGACGTATATGGCTGAATTAGAACTCTTTCGCAGATATCCAAAAACTCGGGATCTGCCCCATGTATCACTTGCCAATCTGCCCACTCCCGTGGAGTCGCTGGACCGGCTGGGAGAGGAACTTGGGATCAAGGGACTGTGGGTCAAACGAGATGATAAGACGGCCACACTCTACGGTGGAAATAAGGTTCGAAAGCTGGAATTTATTCTGGCAGACGCCGTGGAACAAGGCCATAAGCGAGTCTGGACCGTGGGGGCTGTGGGCAGCCATCACGTTCTGGCGACCTCTCTTTATGCGCGCAAGCTGGGCCTTGAGCCCCACGCGCTGCACTTTCCGCAACCTCTCACCGAACACGTTCGCGAGGTGCTTCGGGCCCTGAGCACTACCGAGCCGCAGTTGGAGTTGATCGGCTCCAAGCACGCTCTGCCCGGTGCCATGATCAAGTCTCGGGTAAAGGAGTGGCTCTCAAGAGCGGAGAACCCCTATTATATCCCCGGCGGGGGGTCCTCGCCGCGAGGAGTGTTGGGATATGTCAACGGGGCTCTGGAATTGGCTCGACAGATCGACAACGGGGATCTTCCCCTGCCCGATGCTATTTTTGTGGCCGCCGGAACCTGCGGAACCCTCTCGGGGTTAGCTCTGGGATCCCGCATGGCGGAATTGCCCTGCCCGATCATCGGAGTCCGGGTGGTCGACAAAGTCCTGGCCAATCCCCTGGTCGCAGCAAGCCTGGCCAATCGCGCCGGAAAGATCCTGGCCGACTGCGGCGTCGAAGTTCCCCATATCGGCCCCACCGATATCACCATCATCGACAACCAGATCGGGCCCGGCTACGGTGAGGCGACTGCTCAGGGAACCCGAGCACTTGAGCGGGCCCAGAAACTCGGTGGGCTGGAGTTGGATCCCACCTACACCGCCAAAGCCTTTGCCGGGCTGCTCGACTTTATCGAGCAATCCCAGAAGCCACTTACCAATCTCTTATACTGGCATACCTTGAGCAGTGCTGATTTGAGCCCTCTAATTGAAGAGGCCGACGTCATGCACGGACTGCCCGAGGCGTACCGGGAATTTCTGTAAACACACCATGACCAGCACCCAACGAATCATCTGCATCTGCAGCGGCAATATCTGTCGCTCTCCAATGGCCGTGGCCATTCTGCGAGAGCAATTCCGGGCTCGGGACATTCCCGCGGTGGTGATCTCTGCGGGAACGCTGGGAATACAGGGCCGGCGAGCTGCCGAATTCGCCCGCGTTGCCATCGCCGAACTCGGTGATGAGATCGCGGCACACATCGAGGAACATCGCTCTCAGAGCGTCTCGCCACCGCTCCTGGAGATGGCCGATCATATCGTGGTGATGTCTCCTCGCCACCAGGATTACGTGCGGCGCCATGCCCCGAGAGCGGACAATAAGGTGGTCCGCCTCTGGGAATTTGCCGAAGACTCGAGCCTGGAGACCATCGAAGACCCCGTGGGCATGGGCCTGGTGGCGTTTCGCCAATGCCGAGAGCTCATCGGGCAATGCATCCAAAAGTGGCTCGACGATGAAATTCAAGCCAGCGATTGACAGGAGTAGACAGTGCGAATCATCGGCATCGATCCGGGAAGCCGCTACACGGGGTATGGAATCATCGAGCAAAATGGACAGGAATCCATCCATCTCGCCAGCGGACGCATCAACGCGGTCAGCGGCAAAAGTTTCGCTGCGCGCCTGGAAATCATCTACGCCGGATTGGAGAAGATTTTAGAAGAGTGGCCCGTGGAAGAGGCCGCCGTGGAGACCACCTTTGCGGCTCGAAATGTGCAGTCCACCATCAAACTTGGCCATGCTCGAGGAGTCGCCCTGCTGGCGCTTCGCCACGTTGGGCTTGAAATCCACGAATATGCTCCCACATTGGTCAAAAAAAATGTCACCGGCCGCGGCCGGGCGACCAAGGCCCAGGTTCAACAGATGATCAAAATGCGTCTTGGGCTTCGAAGTCAGATCACCGAAGACGCCGCCGACGCCCTGGCGGTTGCCCTCTGCCACTCGCAGGCGGCGGGCTTTAAAAAACGACTGCGCTAATCTCTACCGATTGCTTCACCAGGAACCCCTTATGATCGCACATCTTACCGGTACGCTTCACACCGTCGAATTGGAATGGATCATCCTCGATGTCCGTGGCGTGGGCTATGAGATTCACGTCCCCATCGGCACCGCCGGTCGCCTCAAGCCCGATCAAAACGGCCAGGTTTCGGTGTGGATTCATACCAGCGTCCGAGAAGATGCCATCAACCTCTATGGATTTAGCCGCCGTGACCATCGCCGCCTCTTTCAGCGGTTGACCAACGTCAATGGTATCGGACCCCGTCTGGGTCTGGCCACCCTCAGCGAGCTATCCCCCTCCCAGGTGGTTCGGGCGGTTCATCAGGAGGATATCAAGATTTTTACCAGAGTCAGTGGAATCGGAAAAAAGACCGCTCAGAGACTCATTTTGGAGCTGAAGAATAAATTGGACGACTTTGTCATCGAGGCTCCCGACTTCGCTGCCGCTGCCGCTGATCAAAACGATGATCTACGAAGCGCCCTCTTGAACCTGGGCTTTCAATCA
>SKNI01000698.1 GCA_007120615.1 Myxococcales bacterium
AGAACGCAGCGAAAGCCAGGGTCCGGACCTCCGCGATCTGACAACTCCCGAACTCATCGACTATATCGTCAATAAGCACCATGCCTATCTCCGCGAAGCCCTTCCCTTTCTCGAACCTCTTGCAGCCAAAGTAGGCCGCGTACACGGTCCTAATGAGCAGCGTCTGATCAAGCTCTACGGCATCGTCATGGGCCTATCGGATGCCCTGCTTCCCCATCTGGAAAGAGAAGAAGAAGAACTCTTCCCACTGCTCACCGACGCCGACGCCGACGCCGATAAAATCAACGCAGAGCTCTCCACTATGCACCAAGAACACCTGGAAGTGGCCGAGCTTTTGGAAGCGATGCGCGAAACCACCGAAGACTTTCGACTCCCCATGTCGGCCTGCAATAGCTACCGCACCCTCTTCACCGAGCTTCAAACCCTGGAGAGCGACATCCTCGAACACGTTCACCTGGAGACACACGTCCTCAAACCGCGATTTGAAGCCGCCTGACCACATCCCCCACCCTCTGAAGAGCTCTTGGTAAGATTTCAGGTACTGGACTCGCGGTATTGCTTGATCTTTCGCCAGAGGGTGGAGCGGCCGATGCCCAGGACATCTGCGGCCTGTGCCTGGGAGCCGTCGCAGGCCTTGAGAACATATAAGATGTGTTTCATCTCCACCTCTTTTAGAGACCGCAACTCCGGGCTCTCCTGAGCGTTGTGCACCAGAGATGCGGTACCGTTTTGCACCTCGTCGGGCAGGTCACAGACGTCGATCTTCGACGACGTCGCCAGCGCCAACCCGTGGCGCACAGCGTTATGAAGTTCGCGCACATTCCCCGGCCAGCGGTGCTTCAGAAGGCATTCTTTGGCCGCCTCCGTAAAACCATCGACGGGATCCTCGCTGGTGCGAAGAAACTCGCTGGCCAACTCCATGATATCCTCGGTCCGCTCCCTGAGCGGCGGCACCCGCAATGTGAGCACCTTTAGCCGATAATAAAGGTCTTCCCGAAACGTTCCGTCTCCCACAAGAGCGCTCAGATCCCGGTGAGTCGCACATACAATACGCACGTCCACCGAAAAGGGACGATTCTCTCCCACCCGGCGCACCTCGCCATCTTGCAACACCCGCAATAATTTCACCTGCATGGAAAGTGGCATCTCGGCGATTTCGTCGAGAAACAGCGTCCCTCCGTCGGCCTCCTCAAAGAGCCCCCGTCGAACTCCACCAGCTCCTGTGAATGCTCCTTTTCCATGGCCGAAGAGCTCTGACTCCAAAAGCTCCGCCGGAATGGCGGCCACATTGATGGCCACAAAGGACTTGCCCCCGCGCGCACTATTGGTGTGAAGCACCCTCGCCAGCACCTCCTTTCCCGCCCCCGTCTCCCCGAGCACCACCACCGGCGCATCGCTCGCCGCAAAGCGCGACGCCCGCCGCAATCCTTCCTTCATGGCCCCACTTCGCGCCACCAGCCGCGGCGACGATTTCATCCCCGAGGCAAGGGGAATCAAACCACAACACTCACAGGGACTTTCATTTTGAATGCTCACATGTTTCATATTGACACAACTAGCACGGTGAAAATTGTATTTCCAGCAGAGATCGAAAACCTTGACTCACCACCGATCGATCGCAATGTGGATGCACCACGGCAACTCCACTTCCTTTCAGGGACCGGCCATATGCCCACCATCAGCCGAATATTCATCAAAGCGGGCATCCTCTTTATGGTACTCTCGCTGCTGGTAGCCGCCGCCGTCGCCGCCCCGGAGAGCTTCGGGCTTCCGCGCTGGGTGCGAGCCCTGAGCATGACCCACTTCCACCTCTTTACCGTGGGCTGGATCACCCAGATCATCTTCGGGGTCGCGCTGTGGCTCTTCCCGAAATGGAGCAAGGAAAAACCCCGGGGCCCGGTCTGGGCGGGGTGGACCTGCTTCGGCGCTATCAACGCCGGGCTCCTGTTGCGCGCCTCCAGTGAAACGGCGATGGCCATGGGATATACCGGCGGGTTCTGGAGTGTAGCGATGGCATCCGCCGCCGTGCTGCAGCTGACCTCAGCGGTCTTCTTCGCAGCCCTGATCTGGCCGCGGGTGGGAGGCAAATAATGCCCAAGCTCTCCACCTGGGGCATTCGCCTCTCGCTTATCTACCTGGTCACAGGCTTTGCCCTGGGCGCGCTCTTGATGATCAACAAAGCCTGGCCCTTCTCCACCGGGCTCTGGACCCTGGTGCCCATCCACGGCGCGCTCCTCCTCTTTGGATGGACCCTCCAACTGGTCATCGCCGTTGCCTACTGGATTCTTCCCACCTTCGGCTCCCGCGACAATCGCGGTCGTGAGTGGGCGGCGTGGACCAGCGTGGTCGCACTGAATCTGGGTGTCCTTTGGAGTCTCCTCTGGCTCTTTTGGCCGGGCTTCGGGGTTGTCGTTCCGGCGATCTCTTGGCTCGTCGCCACGATTAGCTTCGCCTGGCACATCTGGCCACGGATCAAGGGGTTTGGTCGGTGATCGAGATCAACGCTCTCGAGCAACGATCCCGAATATGATCTGGATCATGTGCCCCCGCCCCACCGCTCCTACTCTCGCCTCAAGAGAGTCAGTCCCCCCGACAGAAGGAGCACCCAATGACCACTTCCAATCTTGCAAAACTCGCCGCGACCTCCGTCTTCGCCCTCATATTCTTGCTCGCCATTTTCAGCTGTGATTCCTCGACAGACACCCAGCAACGCGCTCAGACTCAGGCGACCGGCGAGGTCCACGAGTTCGTATTCGAAGGCTATATGACCGGATTCCTGGCCGTCGGCGGGGAATTCGACGGGATAAAAAATCCGGTCATCGAAGTCGACGAAGGCGATGAAGTCCGCATTCGTTTCATCAACAAAGAAGCCATGGCTCACGACATCGCTCTCGATAAGCATAACGTCGCAAGCGAGATGCTGCTCCGAGTCGACGAAGAAGACACCATCAGCTTCATCGCCACCACCAATGATGAATATTATTGCACCGTTCCCGGTCATCGACAGACCGGGATGGTCGGCGAACTACGGGTCCGACCTGCCGGCGGCGGAACCCCAATCGCCCAGGGGAATTAACGATAAATCCCTCCGTATGATCCAGATCATGCCGGGCATATCAATCCGCAACTACCATGGACCGTGAGACATAGGTTTCCAACTGATTCCACGACATACGGAGGTACACCATGACCATCACAACTACAAAAACCATCGCTTTCGTGAGCGCTTTCTTTCTGCTGGGTTTTCTCTTCATCGGCGTCGGCTGCGAGGCCGACTCCTCGGGAGCCGATCAGGCCGAAGCCGCCGATGATTTTGAGCTCACCGGAACAGCCGAAGCAGGAGCCGACAACTACGCCATCCACTGCGCCACCTGTCACGGCGCCGATGGAAAAGGCGACGGCCCCGGAGGACGGGCGCTGACCCCTTCACCCACCGACTTTACCACCGGTGATATCCCTGCCGGTCGAATGTACAAAGCAGTCAGTGAAGGCGGAATGGCTGTCGGAAAAGCTGCCACAATGCCCCCCTTCGGCAACTCGCTCAGCGAACAAGAAATGCAAGATATCGTCGCCTATACCCTTGAGTTCGGCGAATAATTACAGGTGCAAAGGATGTCAGGCTGTCACGCTGATGTACGGAAATTAATGCACCGAATAGGAGGTAGACCATGACCAGCAACACGATCAGAAGCGCGGCTCACCAAACGATCCGCATCGCCAGTGTTTTCGCCGTTACTCTCGCCGTCATGGCTCTCTCCATGGCCGATGCCGAGGCCTGTGACTCCTGCAATGACGCCTTTGCCCGATCCATCATGGAAGCACGAAGTGATTCTCTCACCGGCCAGGATTTACAGAAGGCCATGCAGAACCAGGCCGGACTGGCGGGGATCTCCAACAGCGCCCTGGCCCAGGCCAATATCGAGCGACAGGTCGATCAGGGTAATATGGTCGTCGCTCAGGCCCGCACCCCTCAGGTCGCTGCTGCCGGAAGCGCCAGCGCCAGCGCCGCCGCTACTGCTCGCCCCCAGGTGGACCTCGATGAGATTTTTAAAAACTCCGACTTCATCGACATCGTAAATCGCGATAACGCGCTCGATACCCCGGCCACCAGCTACGTGCCCCAGGACGCCGAGCCGGACGTCAGCTTCACCGTCGTCCTCGACGAGGGAAAGACCTATATCGGCCAGGGCGTGATGTATGACGGATTTTTGATCGACGGCAGCATCCCCGGTCAGACCATCATCGTCACCGAAGGCGATATCGTGGAGATGACCATTAAGAACAAGGGGACCGTCCCTCACGGCGCTTCCATCCACGCTGCCTATACCCAGACCTCCGCTCACGTCGGCAATGTCGAAGCCGGTGAGACAAAGTCGGTGCGCTTTCGAGTCAATCACCCCGGCGTCTATATGTACCACTGTGCGCCAGGCGGCCATGCCATTCCCATGCACGTCCTCTTTGGACAGTATGGAATGATGGTGGTGGAGCCCAAAGACAAGAAATACAAACTCGAAGAAGAGCTCGGACACGGACCGGACCTAAGCCTCTATATTCTGCAGCATGAGATCTACGCCAGCGGCAAAGACGCCATTGAAGGAAACCCCATGTACACCGCCTTCAACGGTCGCGTATTCCGCTATGTGGAAGAGCCCATCGTCGCCAAACCCGGCGATTATGTGCGAGTTCACTACCTCAATATCGGCCCTAATAACGTCTCTACCTTTCACCTGGTGGGAATCATCTGGGATTACGTCTACTGGCAGGGTCACCCCGAGGCGTGGATGCCGGGAGGCCAGACCGTTACCTCCGGCCCTTCCGACTCCTGGGTGATCGAATTCCGGGTTCCCCCGGAAGAGGGAGCCTATCTGATGCTCGATCACTCCGTGGGCGGAACCAGCCGTGGAGCCATCGGCGTACTCGTCGCCGACAACGACGCCGATCGCTCCGAGACCATTCTCTCCGACGGACCGAAATATACGGAGGCAGAGCTGGCCGAGATGGAAGAGAAGGCGGTTCGCACCATCTCTCCCTTCAATATCGGAGACTCCCCTGCTGATCGACCCGTGGTGTACGGTCCCGACGTCGATGAGGTCCACGTCCAGATCATCGGCAATTCCTACCACCCCAAAGTCATCGAGGTGGAGCCGGGTACCAAGATCACCTGGACCAACGAGGACGTCTTCACCTATATGGACGGCGAGTTCAGCGGCATCCACAACGCCGTCGGGGTCAAGGGACCGGAGCAATTCGCAACCTCCATGCTCGCCCACGCCGAAAGCGGCAGCTTCACCCCCACCGAGGCCGGCGAGTACGACTATATCTGTACTCCTCACCCCTATATGAAGGGGCGAATCATCGTCCGGGACGCCGCCGAGGCCCCCGCCGACAAAAGCGGCGGATGCAACACCGTCACCGCCGCCCCGACCCTCACCTTCGCCTTCCTCGTCATGGTCATGATCGGCCTGGCCCTTCGGTTCCGTCGCAACTACGAGACCATCGAGCCTGCTGAGAGCTGATCCATTCGCAGCATCTGCTCACAAAAGTGCCGATAAAGAAGCCCCCGATTCTCCAAAGAGAGTCGGGGGCTTGCCTTTTCACACTCCTGAATTAACTTTTTCCCAACTTCATCATCTCAGGGGACCCGATGACAAAACCAGCACCGAGCAGCGTCAACATTTATCAGGAGATCTATTCATGGGCCAAAGAACTCTTCCCCATCTGCCGTAGTTTGACCGGGGAAGGGACCCGGCAGACCCTGCGGTATTTCAAACGAATCTTGCCTCAGATGAAAATCTACGAGGTGCCCTCCGGGACCAAAGCCTTTGACTGGGAGGTCCCGCCGGAGTGGAATATCCGAGACGCCTATATCAAAGATCAAAACGGCCAGAAGATCGTCGACTTCGCGGACCACAACCTGCACCTGGTGGGATACTCCGAACCCATCGATGAAGTGATGAGCCTGGAAAGATTGCAAGAGCATCTTCACTCCCGAGAAGACCGGCCCCACGCCATTCCCTACGTGACCTCTTACTACAAACGAAATTGGGGCTTTTGCCTGCCTCATGCTCAGCGCGAGAACCTCAAGCCAGGCGACTACCACGTGCATATCGACAGCACTCTGGAGCCGGGCTCGATGACCTACGGGGAGTTGATCCTCAAAGGCCGAGAGGAACGGGAAGTCTTATTGTCCACCTATATCTGCCATCCCTCCTTGGGAAACGACGAGATCTCCGGCCCCGTGGTCACCGCCGCTCTGGCCCGGTGGCTCGCCGCAAAAACCGACCGCAGGCTCACCTATCGAATCGTCTTCGTTCCCGAGACCATCGGCTCGATCGTGTATCTGAGTCGCAACCTGGAGGAGATGAAGAGAAATACCGACGCCGGCTTCGTCCTCACCTGCGTCGGCGACGACCGCGCGTACTCCTTTTTGCCCTCTCGACAGGGCGACACCCTGGCCGACCGGGTCGCAAGACACGCACTTCGCCACCAGGTAGGTGAGTTCAATAGTTATAGCTTCATGGATCGCGGAAGCGACGAGCGGCAATATTGCAGCGTGGGCGTGGATTTACCGGTGGCCTCACTGATGCGCTCGAAATATCACGAGTACCCCGAGTACCACACCTCCGATGACGACCTGAATCTGATCTCTCCCGAGGGCCTGGGCGGTGCTTTTGAACTCTACCGGACCGTTCTTTTGACCCTGGAGCACAACAAGGTCTACCGAACCACCGTTTGCTGCGAACCTCAGCTCGGCAAGAGAGGACTTTATCCCACCTTGAGCACCGTCGAAGGAGGTCGCGGCAAGCGATGGTTAAGGGTGCTTCGAAATATCCTGGCCTACGCCGACGGGACCATGGATCTCATCGCCCTGGCAAACCGAATCGAAGCCAGCGCCACCGAGTGCATTCCCATCATCGACCGACTCCTGGAAGAGAATCTTCTGGAGGAAATTTCTCAGCCCGGCTTATAGTCCCCACACCACCGGCAGCCATAGCCACCCCACCAACGCAATAAACACGGCAAACGCCAGATTCAGCCAGATCCCGGCTCGCATCATCTGACGCATGGTGACGTATTCCGATGCGAAGACCACCGCGTTCGGAGGCGTAGCAATGGGCAGCATAAACGCACAGGATGCGGCGGTGACCACGGTGATCATCAACACGTAGGGATGGACCCCTACTACGACGGCGACCACGGCGACGATGGGCACAAAAATCGTGGCCGTCGACGTATTGGAGGTCACCTCGGTCAAAAAGATAACCAACAGCACCAGCGCCCCCAGGACCAGTAATATCGGGGCGTTTTCCAGTCCATGAAGTTGACCCGCCAGCCACCCTGCCAGCCCACTCTTTTCAATTCCGCTGGCCAGCGCCAGTCCCCCGCCGAAGAGGATCAAAATCCCCCAGGGGACCTCGCGAACGTCGTTCCATTCCAGCAAAAATTCGTCGGCCCCCAGCCGCGCAGGGATCAAAAACAAAAGCAACGCTCCTAAGATAGCGATAGACGTATCGGTCAACCCGCCCAGACCAACGCCCTGAAGTACCGGCGCCAGGGCTCCGCGCACGATCCACAACCCGGCGACCAGACTGAACACAAAGAGCACTCGCCCCTCGGGTCCTCGAATCGGACCCAGCGCTTTATGCTGCGCGTCGATGAGGTCGGCGAGCCCCGGAAACTCGCCAAGTTTCAGGGGATGAGCGATATAGGTGAGATAAAACCACACCCCGATCAGCCCCAGCATCGACACGGGCAGTCCGTAGAGCATCCACTGCAAAAACGAGATCTCGACGCCGTGAACCTGAGAGACATACCCCACAAAAATCGCATTCGGTGGACTCCCAATAATTGTAGCGATTCCGCCGATGGAGGCCGCATAGGCGATGCCCAACATCAAACTCATTCCAAAGGGGAAATGACCCGGTCGGACATCGATATCCATAGCATCGCGCTGCAAAAGCGTCGCCAATTGCCCCACCACCGCCAGGCCGATGGGGACCATCATCATGGCGCTCGCCGTATTCGAGATCCACATCGATAAAAAAGCCGTGGCCACCATAAACCCCAGGATCAACCGCCTGGGCTGAACCCCGAAGAGTCGGATGATGGTCACCGCGATCCGTCGATGAAGCCCCCACTTCTGAATCGCGATGGCCACCAGAAATCCGCCCAGAAAAAGGTAGATCAACTCGTGACCGTAATTCTGGGTCGTCTCCTGGGTGCTCAACACCCCGGTCAGCGGGAATAGCAGAATCGGAACCAGAGCGGTCGCGTAAATGGGAATCGCCTCGGTGAGCCACCAGATGGCCATCAATAACGTCACCGCTGCCGCCGCCTGTCCCGCCGGCTCAAGCCCCTCGATTCCCGTCCCCAACATCAGCAGCAAGAATACCACCGGGCCCGTCACCAGACCGATCACGCGAATCGACGGAAAACTCTTGGATGAATTCTCCTCTTCCTCGCTCACTTCGATCCTCCATCGCAGGGCCGTGCCGCCGCGTGAAGAAGTCCGGTGAGGATGGCCTGTGCCGTTTCATCGGCTCCTGCCGAACTTCCCGGGAAGGTCGCCACAAGCGCTTTGCTCACCATTCCGGCCACCCCACGGGAGAGCATGGCATAAG
>SKNI01000173.1 GCA_007120615.1 Myxococcales bacterium
GTGGGGTGTACGGGAGGTGTCAATATTGCCGACGAGTATCTGGAGTGGTTCGATATGGGCTTCACTCTACATGGCCCGGTGGTTCGCCAGATGCAGGAGGTCTTCGCTGAAGACTGGTATTTTGCCACCCAGGAAGATCTGGCGGCCCTCGAATATTTCCCCTCTCCCCGCCGATCCTCTTTGGAGCTGACCGCATCCTTTCCCCGCGACCAGCGAGTCCACCAGAGCTCTGCTGCTCGCGTTGTCGCCAGTGGCCCCGACGACCGCCTCGACACCATCCATAAGATGTTCTTTATGGCCATCACCTCCGCCGAGAAGCGCCTCTTTATCATTACCCCCTATTTTGTCCCCGATAGCGCCATCCTAACCGCGCTTCAGACCGCCGCGATGCGAGGGGTCGATGTTCGCGTCATCGTCCCCGGGCGCTCTGACGTCCCGCTGACCCAGCACGCCGGACGAACCTTCTGGGAGAGCCTGATGGAAGCGGGGGTGCGCATCTTTGAATATCAAGACTCCATCTTGCACACAAAATTATTGCTCATGGACACCACCCACTCTCTTTTAGGGAGCGCAAATCTGGACGTTCGCAGCTTCCGATTCAACTTTGAAGTCAACGTCGTTGTGGAAAGTCGCTCGTTCAACCAGGCGATGTCCGCTATCTATGAGGAAGCCTTGCACAAGAGTGACGAGGTCGATCGCGATGAATTTCGCCTCCGCTCTCGCAAATCCCGCCTTATTGAAGGCGCCGCCCGATTATTTAGCCCTCTCTTATGACCCGTTGCGATTATGACCTCTACTCCTGAACCCTCTACCGAATATGTCTCACAGCTGAGCGACGTCTCCTGGCCGAAGGACGCCGTCTTTATCGTCGATGAGGCGCTCCCCGCTGACGTCGTCGGCGATCTTCAAGCAGAGATCATCTATGTCGAGGCCGGCGAACGGTTAAAGTCGCTGGGTCGTGTGGAAGAGTTGGCCGCTGAAGTCCTCGATATTCGCTCCACTCGGCCACTCACTCTGGTCGCAGTGGGGGGAGGGTCGGTGGGCGACGCCATCGGTTTTCTCGCCAGCATTCTATGGCGCGGCGTCGGTCTGTGGCATGTCCCCACCACACTACTGGCGATGGTGGACTCCGCACACGGCGGAAAAACGGCGGTCAATCTGGGCGGGCGAAAAAATCAACTGGGAACCTTCTACCCGGCTCATAAAGTAATCCTCTGCGAGAGCATTCTTCGCCAGCTTCCCCTGGCTCTTCGCGAAGAGGGGCTGGTGGAATTGCTCAAAGCACTCTGGCTGGGGGCCCCCGAAGCCCTTCCCTACTTTGACACTCCGTCGCGCTACGCTCCGATACTCATCGGTGATGTGCGAGACCATCGCGCGGTCTGGCAAGATCTTTTAGACCAGTCCATCGCCGTCAAAGCCGACGTCGTCGCCAAAGATCCCAGAGAGACCGGCGGCCTTCGCCGTATTCTCAACCTCGGCCACACCGCCGGACATGGACTGGAAGCGCTCTACGGACTTCCCCACGGCCGGGCCATCGCCTGGGGAATGGCGGCCTGTGCCATCCTCTCCGCCGAAGTTGCCGACCTCACCTTCGAAGACGCCAGCCGTCTCCTTCGCCACCTGGAGCCACTCTTAACCCCACTTCCGGAATTTCCCTCGGCCCTGGATAAAGAGGCTTTCATTGCCTGTCTGCAAAAAGATAAAAAACAAAAAGACGGCCAGCTAATCTCTATACTTCTCGACGCCCCCGGGGTCCCGATTCAAACCACCGACATCTCCCCGGAGCGATGGTGGGAGGCCACGCGCCACGCCTTTGAACTCTGGCAGACCCACTCATTAACGATCTCGCCTGGGCTCGCTCTCGTCTCCAACCCCATCGATCTTCCTCCCGATAAATCTCAGGCGAACCGAGCGGCCGTTATCGCCCACCTTCGCCCCGCCGTCACCGACGTGATTCTGCCGCAAACTACCCCACCCACCGATATTACGGACCTGCGCCTGGCCCTCCGACGCCTCGGCAACGCGTCCGACCATGAATCAGTGGCGATCTCCACGGGAAACGGCGGCACCGTGGGTCGATTTCTGATGGCCGTCGCTGCGACTCGGCCGGGAATCACACACCTCACATTGAGCCCGGGCCTCCAGAAGCGCCCTCATGATCCTCTCCTCGACGCTCTTCGCCGGGGTGGAGCGACGATTGAGCCGGAACACGGAGGATTCCAAATCCAGGGGTGGAAGCACTTCCCCTCCTCGTTTCAGGTGGACGGAAAAGATTCTTCCCAATTCGCCTCCGCCCTGGCATTGCTCGCCGCCACCGGCAATACATTTACCCTCGACGTGGACGGCCCCCTGGTGAGTCGACCTTATTTCGATCTTACGCTCAAATTGCTCGCCAGCGCCGGAATCACCGGAGAAGAAATCACCGCAAAAACCAGTGGACGTCAGAAGTTTCACTTCTCTCCTACCACTCATTTCTACAACCCCACTCTCCTGGAGATCCCTTCGGATACAAGCTCCGCGGTCGTCTGGCACGCGCTGGCCGCACTTTTCGATACGTTTGATCCGCCGGCTTTTCCCGACCTCGATCACCCGGACTCCCACTTCGCCGCCATCGCCTCCGAACTCGCTCAGAGCCAGGCGATCACCGTGAACCTGGCAGACGCCCCCGACCTCGCTCCCGTTCTGGCGGCTCTGGCCACCCAACTGCCCACCCGACTCCTGATCACCGATGCCGCCCACCTTCGTCACAAAGAGACGGACCGAATCTCGGAGGTGGCCCAGAGTTTTGAAGAAGTCGGAGTCCAGATCGAGACCAGACCCGACGGCTTATTGATCCCTTCCGGAATTCAGACCGCCACCGAGGGCGCGCTCTTCGACCCTCGCGAGGACCACCGACTGGTCATGGCCGCTCTCATCCTTGCCTGTGGAACCACGGGAATCAAGGTTAGAGATGCGTTGTGCGTAGCAAAATCGTATCCTGATTTCTGGAGACATGCCCGCCTCATTGGTTTTGAAGTCACCTCCGAGGTAGAATCGTTTCGAGTCTCTAGACGCCCCAATCCCGGTAACCGATGAACGTTCGCCTACCCAGACTGCGAATCGCCCCACTCGCTGCGGCGTTCGTTATTCTCATTCTCGGATCCTCGGTGGGGTGCGCGACCCACTCGGTATCCGTCCCGGAGCCCACCGACTGGTCTGACTCCGAAGTACTGCGTCTGGCTGACGAACTCTCCGATCAAAACGTCGAGATCATAGCGTCTTCCTCCTGGAGCGCCGCTGAATTAGAGACCATCGCTGCGGCCCTCGAATCTCTCCCGGCGATCCTCTTGCCGACGACCGACGAGCCCCTTCGGCTGGCCCGCGTAGAGCAGCCCTGCCTCTTTGGTATCGGCCGATATAACACCACCTGTCCCACATTCGCCGATGATGGCACCTTCTTTCTTTTCGAGCCTGTTTTTCTGCAAAACAGCACCCTGGGCAGTGACCTTGAGGCGCTCACCAAAGAGGAGCGTCTCAGTCTCGTTCGAAAGCGAGCCGTAACCCACGCATTAATGGTGCGCGCCGACAAACGCCATAAGTGGTCTGAGACGCATCACTGGCGCCAGATCAACGGCTGGGATCGATCCGGATCCCGCGCCCAGAACCGAAACCCCGATGGATTTCTGCGCCCTCAGGGCCAGCGCTCCGCCCACCTTGACCTTGTGACCTCGGCGGAAAGTTTTTTCTTTCGCACCGAAGATATCGCCCTGAATCGAGACTCTCCACCGGACGGTTTCGACCCCGATATGAGCTTTACCTGTCAGGAGTTCACTCGCCAGCGTATTCTGGCGAACTTCTTCGACGCCCTCGATCCGGGGTGGCGCTCCGGCACCTCGCGAGACCTCTCGCTGCCGCGGCCGACCTGTGAGTCTTTCGAGACCTGGGCCGACCTCGAAAATATTGAAGGCATCGACATCCTCTTTGCAGCCGAACGTATGGACCGGCCGGAATCACTCTTTGGACACCTGCTGCTCCATATTCAGCACGATTCCACCGATTTCTTCCGCGGTGAAGGCTTCGAGTACGTTTATCAATTCGGGGCGGTCGCCAGTGACGTCGATCCCATCACCTACCTGGTGGAGGGATTTACCGGCGGATTCCTCACCATCTTCGATCTGTCCACCTTCCGAGGAATTGACCACACTTACCTGCAACTGGAGCAGCGGACCCTTCGAAGATATTCGCTTCGCCTCAACGAGGGGCAGACCCGCCGCCTGATGGAACGCATCTGGGAGGTGGAGCGACGATTTGCATACCCCTATTATTTTACAACCCGAAATTGCGCCTCCATGATTCTGGACCTCCTCAATCCCGTATTAGAACGCGAAAAGCCCCTTCCCCGGCGAACTATCGCCATGCCCACCGATATCCTCGATATTCTGGCCCAACTCGAGGCCGATGACGGTGGCTCTCTGCTTCGGAAGCGACCCGATGATGTGCTCAGCGCCGAAGAAAGAGCCATCCGCGCCGTCCAACATCAACGGCGAATCATTGACAATATCGACGCCAACTCCAACTCCGAATTGGTCGCCCGACTTCGGGAATTACCCGACCTCGATCCGGCAGCCCGCGCCGAGACCTACAGTCGCCTGGGCCCTCTTCTGGTGCAGAACCTGAAAAACGGGAGCTCTCACCACGAGGTTGAAACCAACTCCACCGCCAGCGGTAACGACAGCGTTGATTATCGGGAACTGCTTCTTTTGGCAGATTCTTTCGTCGAAATCGAGCGGGCTAACCTGGAACGAGCCCGGGCCGAAGTCCTCGAACTCCGCCACCGAGCGCTTCTCGAGAACCAGGAGATGTCTCCCCGGGAGGTTTTCGAGTTTCGAAGGGAGCTCTTCTCTCACGAAGACCTCTCACGACGCGCCAGAGAGCGAAATGAATTCGCCCAGATGCGCTACGAATTATTTCGCGATGGCCAACGCCGTGACCCAACCCGCCGTAAAATTCGCGCCTCAGAATGGGAGTCCATTCTGTCCAACGCCTTCGACGCCGCCACAGACGTTCAGGCTACCCTGGTCGACGCCGTCCGCGAAGAAGTCCCGTCTTTCGACGCCGTCACTGCGTCACAGGCTCGAAACACAACCCATCGAGAGCACCAGCTGGAATTAAATAAACGCTCCTTAAAACCGTCCAATAGCGGCCGTCTCCGGCTGGCGATCCAACCTCCTCTCTCTCCCCATTTTTCGGCCCTTGGCGACCCGGATCCATCGGTGGTCCCCTTATTTTCCCTTCACCTGGCTGTCATCGAAGACCACCTCGGCCAACGACGCCTCCACGGCCACCGCCCGGAGATCGAAGCCGTCGGATTCGCCGCCCGTCTCCGCGCTCCCATGGACCAGAACGCCCTCCAGAATCTGGACCTCGATATCACTCTTCTGCGCTATATCTCACTGGCCACCCCGAGAGGTGGAGAAGGCCGTCGCATCGTCGATTCCCTCGGGTGGGGAGGGGAAGTAGAGCTTCGCGTTCGCCATCATGAACTTCCGGTCTCCGGACGGGCCTTCTTCGGTGTATTTTACCCGATCTTTCTCAGCCCCTCGGGTGTCGATCACCTCGCTATCGGCCTCGGCCCCCTTCTGGCCAGCGATATTACCACCAGCGAGCAGATCTTCAGCGGCGGTATTCAGCCCTACCTTCTGGTCCGAAAACACCTGGCCGGCACGCTGGCCAACGTCGCTTTTCTGCGGCTTCGCCACTTTGAGGGACTCAACTTCAATTTCGAAACCCACCGTCAGACACACCTTCGAGGGGGATTCGAATTTTTCGTCCCTGCCGGCCGCCACGGCCTTCTGCTCTCCCCGTTTGTCGAAGGTGAACTCCACCAATATCTCGACGAGCCAAACGTCGATGACCGACGTCTCTGGGCGGGATTTCTATTCGAACCCCTGCGCAACGCCCGCCCCTGAATTCCGTATCAAGCCTCTCGATAGCCCCCGGCCAGGGGGTGTGATCCAGGCCGAATTACCGACACCACCTGTCGGTCTCCTGACAATGAAACCGAATATGAAAATGTCCCCGATGCCCGCTTGCGTGGCGGATGATTCCCTGTCCCCCCCGTCGGGGATATTGAAAGACCGTCTCCAGCCATTCCTCCGGCGCTCCCTGGTCTCTGGCGAGCCTGTAGAGGGTCCGCTGATGGTGCCAGTCCAAGAATACGTATTGAACAAAGCCCCCTTCCAAAAGAGTGGTCAGCAAGAAAAGAGTTCGCTCCGCGTCCAGGTTGTCTCGGCGGATGTGATGAAAGCGGTTATAATTGGGAGGTTCTTCGAGCCGAGGCAGGGTGATATCGATATCGCGCCCGGCCTGATGGGAATTATGGGGGTGAATCTTTCGACCCGTGCGAAAACTGGCATCTCCCACAATCAAAGGCGCGGCATCGGCAAACGCCTCATAATACTCGTCCAGAATACGGACCGATTCGCTGATCGTATAATGAGTACCAAAGACCCGGTAGGGAAAGAGGACGATATAATCGTCGCTCCGAGGAAAAGGCTCGCTGTAGATGATTCGCCCCGACTGCGGCTGTCCGCGGCTCTCGGCGACGGCGTCTTCATCGCGTCGCCAGACGAGTATCTCTTGGCCTTGCTCCAGATTTCGAAGATCGACGTCCGGATTTAGCTCCTGCAATTGGGCCGTGGTTCGCCGGTACATGGTCCGAAGCCGGGCCAGCCTCTCGCCGCGCTGAAGAGTATGCCACTTCTCCTCCACCCGCCTGGTCTCCACGATGGGCTTTCCGTCGTCGTCCAACGGCCACTGTGCTCGTTCGGGAAATACCCAGGCTTCCTCGGCAATTAACTCATCGAGCCACTGCATCTCCGACGGGGAGATCATCGATGCTCCCGGCGACGGTCCCAGTCCCATCATTGCAATTCGTAAAATCGGCGAAGACGCCAGATCCAATTCGGCGGCCTCGGCCGTGGTCGTGCCAGCTGCGCCGATGGTGACAATCAATACACTTAACCAGATACTCAATTTTCTCGTAATCATTGCGCCGTCCGTTTGTAGGATGC
Source organism: Myxococcales bacterium (assembly GCA_007120615.1). Lineage (GTDB taxonomy): Bacteria > Myxococcota_A > Bradymonadia > Bradymonadales > Bradymonadaceae > SKNI01. Next base: position 7,053 of record SKNI01000173.1, read on the forward strand.
GTTATCTCTCGGGATCCGCCCCTCGCTACTGCCGGGCACTAATTACTGCTTCAATTCTTCGATCTCGATGTCCGTCCTGGACCTCCCGCGGGTATACAACTTCCGTGGTACTCCGATTTCCCGTAATTCGGCGGGGACCATAGACCTTTGACGGGTGAACGTCAATCCCACCCCATCTCCCACCGGGAAATGGCGATCTTTTCCCCCCGACATTTTCCCTTATCATCTCATCAGGCCGAGGATTATTGCTTCCTCGTGCAGCCCTTCGTACCAACAAAGATGGACAACGTTTCTAAAACAGCAAGCGCCAGCCCGCTTTTACGCCCTCGGTGTCGACGTTGAAAATGACTCCCGAGGTCGCCTCGCCTGGAGAGCGAAAAAAGTCCCAACTCCACAGCCCCAGTCCCACCGTTGCCAGTCCCAGCCCGGTACCGGCGAGCGACCAGAAGACTCTCTGGCGAAACTCCACCTCCCGCCGGGCCTCCTGGTATTGGGCCTCTGAGGTCCCCTCTCCGCCTTGTTGTTGTCGCAGAAATTCATCCACTACTGCGGCACTTCGCACATCGATGACGGCCGCCGCCGTCCCCAACCCCGCGCCCACGCCAAATGTGATCAGCCCGGTCACCCCGAGTCGGCCCGTAGAACGAGCCTCCACCGGTGGCTCCGGATCGATAGGAGGCGCAACCATAACCGGTAGCGGTCCGCGGTCGATCTCGCGGGCCAACTCCACACTTTGCGGTCGAACTACCTCCGCGATCACCCGCAGCGCTTCTGCCTGGGCATCGACCTGCGCCTGATCATCGGATCCCGCCGGAAGCCCGTCTCGACACCTCTCCAGACTGCGCCGGGCGGCTCGGAGTTCCTCCAACTTGATCAGCGGGGCGGCCCGATTACAGTGCATCACCGGATCGTCGTGCAATTCCAGAGCCCGAGCGAATTCATCGACGCTCTCCCGATAGCGTCCCTGACCATAAAACTGGACCGCCATCCGATAATAATACTCCGCCGCCTCAATCGCCTCCAACTCTTCGACCTCTTCAGCGGAGAGATCCATTTCCTCAGCCGCCGCCCCGCCGACCAGAACGATAAATACCACCGCTATCGCCAACAGTCGGACCAGCGCTCTTTTCCCCACTTCCATTGTTTTGAAGTTACTTCGAATTTTCACAATAGGCAGGTCTAACTCGGGTCAGGGAACGAGATCCAGGCGCCCACGCTCCAGGCGGGTTTCCACAGTCTGCGCCTTATCGGGTACGACATCTATCACCGTATCGCGATAACCGATCAGTGAAAACCCAATTTCCACAGTTTCCGAGCTCTGTGGAATCATCTGACTCAGCGGCGAGGTACCCACGGGCCTGCCGTTTATCGTGATGCGGGCATTGGCCGGCTCCGACAAGATCACCAATTCGACCTCATCATCTTCATCATCACCCGGGGCACTTTGATCACCGGGGACATCGGCAGGGCTGACCACAGCCGCCTCGTCCACAACTTCGTCATCCACCTCCGATGACCTCTCTCTTCGCTCCCACTCATCGTCGAGCTCATCGGCCTCAATGA
>SKNI01000427.1 GCA_007120615.1 Myxococcales bacterium
CGATGGCGGAGACGATCTCACGCATCCAGCGCACCGAGGCAGCTTCAAAGGCGTCCGGAGTCAATACGCCGCCCCAGCTATCAAAGATCTGAATGCAGTCGACACCGGCGTCGATCTGCATCTTGAAATACTCGATCAGCGACGCGGTGATCTTCTCCATGAGTCGGTCAAAGAGAGGCCGTTCGGTGTAGAAGAGTTCCTTGCAGCGTCGATAATGACGAGAGCTTCCGCCCTCCACCATATAGGTGGCAAGAGTCCAGGGACTGCCTCCGAAACCGATGAGGGCACGGGAGTCGCCAAGTTCGTCTCGAATCAGACGGATGGCGTCGCCCACGTAGGAGAGCTTCTCGGCGGTGCCCTCGGGGGAGAGCTTTTTGATATCGGCCTCGGATTCGAGGGCAAAGTCCATCTCGATGCCGCCGACGTCACGAAAATTGTAGGGCTGGCCCAGGGCTTCTGGGATCACCAGGATATCGCTGAAGACGATGGCAGCGTCCATGGGATAGCGTCGAAGAGGCTGCATGGTGACTTCCAGAGCCAACTCGGGGGTCTGGACGATATCGTGGAACGAGTATTTCTCTTTGAGTTCTCGATATTCCGGGAGATGGCGCCCGGCCTGTCGCATCACCCAGACAGGGGGGCGATCGACGGGCTCACTTCGACAGGCTCGCAAAAAGCGCTCGCGATGATTCATAAGGTCTAGATCCTTTCAGGTACGTAACGAAAGAGGGCACAAGAGGTGTTTATTTGGAGACTTCCCCGGCATCGGCGATGGCCTCCAGGAGTTTCTCGCGGTCCGGGGAGTCGGCGATAAGATCGACGTTGAGTTCGAACTCTTCGATGGTCTCGGCGGTGGAAGGTCCGATGGCGGCCAGACGGATCTTCTTTTTTTTCTGTAATTTGGAGAGGGTCTTGGTGGTGAGCGCATCGATGACGATCGCGGCACCCCGAGAGCTGGTGAAGGCCAACCAGTCGGGTCGGTCTTCGTCAAAACTCTCGGTGAGTTTTCTCATATTGACGGCGGCCTCGGAGTCGTAGACCGGGATATGTTCGAATTCCACGCCCAGATCGGCGGCCAACTCGCTGAGATCGCGCTCATGATCGAGGAGCCCGAAAGCGACCAGGGGAAGGGGGTCTTCCGAGGCCCGAACGGCCTGGCAGAGGTGTTTGAAATTCTCGGTCTTGGGGACGCTGACGTTGATATTGAGGCGCTCCTCGATATAAGCAGCCGTCTTCTTGCCGACCGCCCAGAAGCGGTGACGGGAGAGGGGGCTAAAAATCTTGGAGTCCAGAACCACCTGGGCTCCGTATTTGCTATAAAAGAGTACGTGGCTCTGTTTGGAGAGCGCCTGAGCAACGGCGACCCGGTCGAGGTTGAGGGCGCGGCGCTCCAGAGCGGGAAAGTGTCGAACCTCGAGGGATTCGGGAATCGTCTCCGCAGGGTGGGTGCCGGTATCGATGACTGTCTGGGAAGGTGAGGTCATGAATGTAAGATCTCCTGGGCGCCGCGATTGATAAAGTCGTTGGCCAACTCGATGGCCATCTGATGTGGGTCTATTCCGTGTCGCATCTCTGTGAGTACCTGTGTGCCGTCCGTGGAGGAAACCCAACCGTGAAAATTCCAGTCCTTCCCGGCAGGCACACAATAAGCACCGAGTGAGACAGAGCAACCACCGTCGAGAAGACGCATAAACGCGCGCTCGGCGGTGACCGCGGTGACCGTGAGGTCGTCGAAGACCGGGTTGAGCAGGTCCGTGACGTCGTCGCGTCCGATTCGGGTCTCCACCCCCATGGCCCCCTGACTGACGGCAGGGATGAATTGCTCGGGGGCGAGCTCGGTGGTAATTCGATCGGTCATCTTCAACCGATGAAGCGCGACGGTGGCCATGATGATGCCGTCGTAGCCGTGTTTCTCCAGTTTCTCAAGTCTGGTGCCGATATTGCCGCGAAGATCGGTGAGCTTGAGGTCCGGTCGGCGGTGCAGAAGCTGAGCTCTTCGACGTTGACTGCCGGTGGCGATCGTTGCCCCCTGGGGGAGGTCTTCAAAACTTTTCCACCGGGTGGAGATAAACGCATCGGTGGCAACGCCCCGTTTGGGAGAGCCCGCATAGCACAGACCCTCGGGCAAAGTAGAGGGGAGATCTTTTAGGGAGTGTACGGCCAGATCAATTTGATCGGCCAACAGGGCATCTTCGAGCTCCTGGGTAAAGAGGCCCTTGGCGCCGATGGAGGGCATGGGAACATCCTGGCGTTGGTCGCCGAGGGTATCCATGGTGATGATCTCGACCTCCAGATCGGGGTGAGCCTCTCGAAGGAGGTCAGCGATGCAGTTGGACTGCCACATGGCGAGGGTAGATTTTCGGGATCCAATCTTAAGTTTCATCGCTCTTCTCTGTGGTATTGTCGAGGTTGTAGAGAGACCAGACCAGGTCGAGGTCTTCAGCGCTCAAGGACTCGTCGTTTACGGCGCTTCGAAGATACATGATCGGGTTGTGGAGTAATTTTTTGATCAGACCCCGAGAGAAGTTGTCGAGCATGGCCCGCTCGCTCTCGGAGATTCCGTTGTGATGACGGTCGATTTCCTGGGCTCGAACTTCTTCAAAGAAGCGGGCCAGAGAGGCGATGGTGGGAGTGACCTGCATCGATTGCTGCCAGCTCTGCCATTCACTGACCATATGATCGATGATGGCGTCGACGGCGGGGATCTCGGACTTTCGGGAGTCGAGATTGGCCCGAACCACCTGTTCGAGATCATCGATATTATAGAGAAATGCGCTGCCGAGTTTTGCCACGGCGGGGTCCACATTTCGAGGGTTGCTGATATCGATCAAAAAGATGGGGCGGTGTTTTCGATTCTTCATCACGCTCTTCATCTGAGCGTGGGTCAGAAGGTGATCCTGGGCGGAGGTGGCAAAGACAGCGATGTCGGCGCTTTTGCAAGCCTCGGCGAGTTCGTCGAGGGGACGATAGATGCCGTTGAATCGTTGGGCGACCCGTTGGCCTCGGTCCTCGCTGCGATTGAGGACGATGAACGTGTCCGCTCCCGAGGAGCTAAAATGCATGGCCGCGGTCTCGGCGGTCTCCCCGGCTCCTACGATCAGGATCTGGCGGCCGGCAAATTTGCCAAAGATCTTGGCGGCCAGGTCGACGGCGGCGGAGCTGATGGAGAGAGCTCCCTCGCAGAGAGACGTATCGGTGCGGACCTGTTTTCCGACGCGAATGGCGTATTGAAAGAGACGATCGAGCATGGGGGATTTGCCGTCACCGCTCAATATCTGGTCATGCACATCTTTGATCTGGGCCAGGATTTGATTCTCACCCAGGGCCACCGACTCCAGGGAAGCGGCGACCCGAAAGAGATGGCGAGCGCCGGCTTCGTCTTTGAGGATAGCCGGTTGAGGAAGATCTTGAGCGTCAATGCCTCGAAGCTCGGAGACGATATCTTTAAGGTGAGCCCAGACGTCGTCGTGGCGAAGCCCGTAGAGATAAAATTCGGTGCGATTGCAGGTGGTCAACACGGCCGCCTCACAAGCCCATGTTTGATGACATACCCCGACGAAGGCCTCGACTTCACCGGCCTTAAAGGCCAGGGCATCTCGGTCGTCCAGCCCCGTATTGCGGTGGCTAAAGGATATGACGGTCAACTGCTTCTGTGAGGTCATGCTTTACTGAAAGGAGTGAAAGGTATTGAAAAAACTATTTACGATGACCATGGAGGCGATCAATGCGAGGTAGGCCCCCAGGGAGAGATAGCCCATTCGAAGCCCCGAGAGGCGCCGCCATTTAACGATCAGATAGCCCGCCGCGTAGAGAGCCCATGCGATATAGGTGATGATGATTTTGGGATCCATAAAGCTGAAATCATCGAGCACATAGACCGCCAGGAAATGACCGGTAGCCAGCCCCAGCCCCAGAAAAGCGATGCCGCAGATGGTAGAGAGGCGGCTCATATTCTCCAGGGTATTCAGCGGAGGGAGGCGGCGAAAGATCATTCCCAGGTTGCGTGATTTCAGCTGGCGAGAGAGCAAGACGTACATCAGCGCATAAAGAGCGCTGACGGCCAGGGCGGTGAAACCAAAGACCGTAAAGATCACATGGATCCCGTAGATCGGATTCTCGTGAAGGAGAGGATGAGCAGTGGACGGTTCCATCAAAATGGAGGACCAGCCCTGGGTAGCCACGATCAGAGCGATAAAGAAGACACCGGTGTTGGCCTCTTTATGTTTGCGCTCGGCGAAGGCATAGACCAGCCCGATGCAGAGGGCGACAAGGGAGAGAAATTCAGCTCTCGATGAGACCGGGAAATGATGCAGATATACGCTATGAGCCGTCAGATAGGTCAGGTGAAAGCCCAGCGTTCCATAGAGCAGAAGGGAGCCCGGGAAGCGGTCGCCCCGTTCGGAATGGGTCAAAAATTGACGCAGATATACGGCGAAGATTGCGGCGTACAACAGGGGCAATATGATTTCTGCTATTTGAAGGACTATCAACATCTCAAGTCATCCTCACTTCCACTCGCCGGATATCCGTTTTTGCATCTCGTTTACAGGTTTGCGAAGAAATCGCCGATGAATCGGGGTCATCCGTTATCAATAGCGACTTGACGTGTCTATGGTCAAATTCCGCAAGGTTCACCGAGGAGGGTCTTCCAAGGTGCGGTGGCTCAACACCGGCATGGCCCGGCGAATTTCATGGAGGTATTCGAAATCGAGGTCGGCGACGATAAATGTTTCCCGATCACTGGCGCAGGCAATGCATTGGCCCCAGGGATCGTAGATGGTGGAATTGCCATAGGATTTTCGAGTTCCGAAATGGTGGCCCCATTGATTGGGGGCCAGGACGTAGGCCTGATTCTCGATGGCCCGGGCGCGCAGCAGGGCGTGCCAATGCGCTTGGCCGGTGGAGAGGGTAAATGCCGAGGGGACGGTAATCGCCTCCACTCCTTTGCGCTGTAGGTTTCGGTAGAGTTCGGGAAAGCGAAGGTCGTAGCAGATCGACAGGCCCACCGAGTGTTTCTGCTCATTTCGGGTGGAAACGGTGGTGTCTACTACTTCATCGCCGGGGTACACGGAATCGGATTCGCAGAAGTTGACCGCTTCGTCGACGGCCACATCGAAGAGGTGAATTTTTCGGTACGTGGCGGCCGTATCTCCCTGGGGGCTCAGGTGAACCTGGGTATTGTAGGTGCGATCGGGGTCGGGTGATTTTTCGGCGAAGCTGCCGACGGTGATCCAGGCATCGAAGCTACGGGCCATCTGGCGAAAAAAATCGATCTGGGCTCCGTCGATGGTCTCAGCCAGGGGGATCTTGTCTTCGTCCTTACCGAGAAAGGGAGCGTTTTCCGGAAAGAGAATCCACCTTGCGCCGGTCTCGGCCGCTTGCTCAGCGAGTCTATGGCAGGTGGCGAGGTTGGCGTCGACGTCGCGGGTGGATCGAAGTTGGATGAGGGCCACGCGCATGATGGAGTGCTCCGGGAAGGAAGAGGTCTACCATCAGGAGGAGTAGGATCAGATCCCGAAGTGGTCAAGGGTAAGGGGTTAGCTTCAAAATAAAAACCCCGGCTTCGAACGTTCGAAGCCGGGGTAATTCGGTACACAGGGGCATCGTTAGTAGGTCAGTACCAGACGCTCCCAGGCGGTGCTGTCATTCAGGTTTCTGGTCTCCCCGCAGCGATAGCCGCCGAGATCACTGTCACGGGTGTGCCAACACAATCGCCTGTCCAAAGCATCGGTCGGGTTAAAGTCACAATAATTGCGGTCGAGGTCGGTGCCGGCTTCAAAAAAGCCCCAGGAATGGTCTGGGGAATAATACCATCCCACGGATCCGGACACATGATGGGCTGTTTGTTCCCCGGGAACTTCCTGTGTGACCACTTCGTAGTGGTCTGCCGCGGCGAGTGTCAGAGTGTCGGATCCCGTTTGGCGACACGCCATCATCAGAAAGTCTCCGGTACAATTTTCCAACACGGTGCTCTGGTCCGGGAGGTTTGTATCGTAGGTGTCGATGTAACACACCGACCAATCAGAACTTTCAACGCTGCTCAGCGGAATATTTTGCAAGATCCCCCCAGTGAAGGGAACAGAGGAGTTGCAGATATAGGTCGTGGAATCGATCTCATCTTCGTCCAATTCACCGTTTCGATTCTGGTCCAACCCGACATCGATACGTTTTCCGCCAAATACGCAATTATCACCGGTCGGCTCGGGGCTGACCACGACCAGGGCAGTGAGTCCATCATCGCCCGGTTCGCCATTACAAATATAGGAGGTGTCATCGATCTCTTCCTGGGCCAATTCACCATCGCCGTTGAGGTCGAGTCCCGTATCGATCCGAAGACCACCGGCGGTGCAGTTTTGACCTTCGGGCTCTTCGGTGACTTCTACCAGGGCGACATATCCGGGCGCTCCTTGTTCTCCATTGCAGACGTATTCAGTGTCCTGGATCTCGTCTTCATCGAGTTCGCCGTTCTGGTTGGTATCGAGCCCGTAGTCGAAGCGCAGGCCGCCGGCGGGGCAGTTTTCTCCTGCCGGCTCTTCGTGGACCTGCATCAGGGTATTGGACCCATCCTGGCCATCATCTCCGGTGGCTCCCGTTTCCCCGGTCTCTCCATGGCAGGTGGTGACTACGTCTACTATTTCTTCAGATGAAAGTTCGCCGTCACCGCTGGCATCTTTTCCGATGGTGATCGTGGTGCCCCCTTGCGGACAATCCTCGGCAGCAGCATCACTGGTGGTAATCAGAAGGGGATCGTCGGATTCGGGAGGTGCGATGGTCGTCGTTCCTCCGGCACCGCAATCGATGATAACGGATCCGTCTTCTTCGGTGGTCGTTGTGCAAGGCTCGGCCGACTGGCCATCTTCTCCGGAGCACCCGACGAGAATCAGGGCAAAGGCAATCGAGATGATGGTGGTTCTTAATTTCATAAATTTACTCCTAAATTTGGATTGGTTGTATTGATGATAAGGGATACGGAAAGACACACATTAACGAGGTTATTCAGCACGAAATGATGGGCGCTTGCAACTACTATTTTTATGGAGTTTGGGCTCGCAACCTCTTGTTCAACTACGTGGGTTAACACTGCATCGTATGGTCCCGAGTACGTTCGAACCGGTGGTCATATTGGTGCCGTGCGAGAGCGTCCGGCGGAACCTCTTGGAGAACAGTGCCGCGATCAAAGTAGTGCAGCCCTTCGGGAATAGGTCATTGCTCTCGACGGTGGTGAACGACGTGGGCTGCAGTAGGCTCGGGCCGCGGTGGTTACGGACCTGGACCACACCCATGAGTGGAGGGATACTTGACAGTGGGCAAGCGGTTGTTTAGTAGTTGCCCCGCACCATCGGCGGTTTGAATGAGGCGATCGCAAGATCACTCACACTGTTTGGAAGAAACCGAAGAGTTCATCGGTTCGTCCCACAGAAGAGAAACCGGCCAGGTCATTTCTTTGCTGCATAAGAGTGACGCAGCACGTTCGAAGAGGTGGCTCGGGCGACGTCGGATTGTCGGCGTCTCGCTACATTTCGCGAAGTTTGAGCGGAAAGTGGGCCCAGTGAAGCCCGCTTTTTTTGTTCTCATCGCAAGCAAGTACAACGGTTAGTAAGGAGAAGCACCACGTGGGTCGAAAGCGAAAACGAAGACGAGAAAAACAACAGGGTTCAGCGCCTTCCAGGCCGTTGACCCCGGAGATCGGCCGGTTGATTGAGACGTGGGCCCTGGAAGCGGTAGAAGTACACGATCTGGAGTTATTTGATGTGGAAACCGCCCCTCATGGGCGTTGGATCATTAAGGTGTTCATCGATCGCCCCGGTGCTGAAGCAGGCACAGGGATCAGCGTTGGAGAGTGCGCCGAGGTGAGTCGCTATATCGAGACGCTTCTCGATGCGGACGAGCGAGTCCCGGAGAAGTATGTGATCGAAGTGTCGAGCCCGGGCATTGAACGGCCCTTGAAAAAACCTCGTCATCTCGATCAGGCAGTTGGAAAAGATGTGGAGTTGGTTCTTCGGGAGCCGATTCATGGAAGAAATAAGATAATCGGACATTTGCTCCGTCACGAAGATGGTCTCTTAGAGATTGAGATCGAAGACGAAACCTTCGAGATCGATTGGGATCAGGTGGCGCGGGCGAAATTGAAGTTCGACTTTTCAGAAAAGAGTGAGGACCGATGAATCTCAACAGTGTCATCGATGACGTCGGAGAGGCCAAAGGAATTGAACGGTCGATTCTGATCGAAACGCTGGAAGCGGCGATACTTACCGCTGCCCGTCGAACCTACGGCGCACAGCGCGAGATCGAAGCGGAGTTCAATCACGAAAATGGCGAGGTGGAGCTTTTTCAGATCATCACCGTGACCGAAGAGGTGGAAAACGCCTATCGGGAGGTTTCGGTGGAGGAAGTGGAAGAAGCGGGCTTCGAAGCGTATCCGGGCGAAGAGTTGCTCTTTCAGATTTTTTATCGGGAAGACGACAAGGAGAAAGCCAAAGCCCAGGATGATCGCTACGGGAAGTTGACGAAGCTGGACTCCTATAATTCGACGTTCGGCCGCATCGCCGCCCAGACCGCCAAGCAGGTCATCATTCAGCGGGTGCG
>SKNI01000118.1 GCA_007120615.1 Myxococcales bacterium
ATTTTGAAACCGGCAGGTCGGGAGTTGACCCTTTGGGCCGGGGAAGGTTGGAGCCCGCCGGTCGGGGGAGATCGGGAGCGGCGGATCGGGGAAGATCGGAAGCGGCGGATCGGGGAAGATCGGAAGCGGCGGATCGGGGAAGATCGGAAGCGGCGGATCGGGGAAGCTCGGAAGCGGCGGATCGGGGAAGCTCGGAAGCGGCGGATCGGGGAAGCTCGGAAGCGGCGGATCGGGGAAGCTCGGGAGCGGCGGATCGAGGGAGATTCGAGCCGCGTAAGCCCGGAAGGTCCTCGTGGCTGACCCCGGCGCGGGTGGTATTACCCAGAGCGTCGGCGAAGGCGTCGACCTGAGAGATGGGCTTCCAGGATTCCTTGTCCGTCGAAACCTGAGCCTCAGTGCCGAGTTTATTGCCCTTGAGCATCAGACGAATGGCGTTCTCGTCAAAGGGGCCGAAGACTTTCCCGGTGGGGCGCTTAACGTAATAACGTTCCATGACTTGTCTGGGGACTCAACCACGAGGGCATATAAAGTGGAGTGACGAGGGCCCCGGTTTACGCCTCAAGACATTCGGAGGGTAAGGCGGAGCACAACGGGCCTTGCGAACAAAGTGCACTCTATCGCGCGGGTATATTTTAGGCAAGTAAATGTGGTTGCCCCGGAGACGATGGGAAAAGGCTCGGACAGCTTAACGTCGTCGGGGTTCCCGATCGGATCGGGTTTTGGCAGGGGTCACCGGTCTCTAATCGTCATCATCGAAGGGGGAGGAGGATTTTTCCAGATGGAGTTCTTCGATCAATTCTTCCAGCAATGGGAGTTGATCGTTGACCACGGAGAAGGTCATCGGACCGAGGCGTCGTCCAATGATGTCGGGGGCATCCAACAGGGTTTGAAACCGTTCGGCGGCGTCCAAAGACTCAAAGGTCAAGACGGTGACCTCACTCTCGAGGTGAATGCGGGCCGGGGAGGCCAACTCCGCCTGAAGGCGAAGGGATTGAGCCGACGGCAGTCCATCTTCACAGCGGGGGGCGAGAAATTCGTAGATCCCGGTGAGCGGATCGTCGGAGAAACGGTGGGCGATTTTCTTCATGTCCAATTCGAAGAAGAGCGATCGCGGTGAGGACTCATCGGGAAGGGGTTGGGCGATTCGGTCGAGCTCGATTCGGGTGGTGACATCGCACTCGTAGGGATCGATCATCAAGACCAGGGGATCGACGAAGTACAGACACCTCGGGGGATCGCCGAGGGCGTCAAGGGTAAGGGAGGGATGGGCGTCGGCAGCTCGTTGCACGGCAGGATGAGCGGCTTCGGTGACGAATGCGTCGCGAGCGCCGAGGCGGATGAGTTCCGCCGGGCTCTCCCGAAGGTCATGCTCCAGTTGTCCGCAGATCAGATCGAAGCGTTCCGGCTCCGGATGGCGAAGGGCAGTCCCCCCGAGGTGGATGGTCAATCGGCGATGGACGCGCTCCCAATCCCCGAGTTGAAAAGCCACCGACTCGGGAACCGGGGTGTGGCTATTGTCATTGAGCAACGAGAGCAGGGAGTCGGAGTCGGCGCCGAGAGCGTAGCCTCGTTGAACCGATTCGGCGACCAGTTGAAAGGTAGCCACCCGGTCGGAGAGCTTTCGCCGTTCGCCGACTCGATATAATTCGTGAAGCACGGTCACCGGGGCGTTGTCCAGAAAGACCATGACCTCAAAATTGGGTTGAGCGATGAGGCATCCGCCGGGTTCGGGGGCGGGTACGTCGTTGTCCAGTCCCAGAGCCCGAGCTCCCCGTGGGGAAAGTCTGGCCAGGCGATGTCCACTTTCGCTCTTTCCCAACTGCAGCATTCCGGCCCATACCAGGGTTCTCTCGAGGACGGCGTGGATAAACTCGGCGGGGTTGGGCTTTCGGGGAAGCTGAGCGAGAGTGCGGTCGAGATAGTGGCGGTCGAGCTGAGTGCAGAGCTCGGCCAGGGCGTCGAGGGCGACCCAGTCGGCGAATTGGGCCCGCCGAAGAACGGAGATCACAAATCCGCGGGCGCCGATCAGCGGTTGGCCGGTGGTTTCCCGTTGAGAGAAGTGGTTGTCATCGACGTTTCGCATCGCTGATTGAGACAGTCTCAGGCTGTCGATCTCATTCCAGAATCGCAGCCTCTGAAGGGCGTCGAGGAGGCGTCGGTCTCTCTCTGCGCCGTTGCTGTGAAAGAAGCGGGTCAGCTCGTCGTCATCGGTGCGATAGGTCATCTCTTTGTCGGCCAGAAGTTGCAGTTCTCTGGCGACGGAGACGACGAAGGTGAGGTAGTCGAATTGCTCGGCGTTGTGGAGGTCGAGATCGCTGGCCACTTCTCCGGGGGTTCCGGGCATGCTGATGCCCCGGGCAACGCGTCCCAGACTGCGGCGGTTGGGGGTTCCGTCTTTGTTGAGCTTGAGGGGATCGCGACGAATCAAGGCGCAGATATGTAGGAGGTTCAACTCCAGGTCGTCGACGGTGGCGGAGCGGTCCTCAGCGGTGACCTCGGACCAGGCCTGGGCGTCGAGAGCGTCGTCGTCCTCGAATTTGTCGAGGTGCTCAAAGGTGGCGGAAATCACAGCGAGCTCTCGCTGCAAGAAGGTCCCCTGCTCCAAAATAGAGTCCAGGTTACAGTCGTGCTCCCCGGGGTTGGGAAGGATGACAATCCACCCTCGGATGATGAGGCTGCGGATCATCTCTTCGGATTCGCCAAAGCCGCTGAGGAGCAGATCACGGCGGAGGTTTTCCCCGCGGACTCGGCCTCCACGCTCGGCGATCATGCCGAAGGTGGCCCGGGTGACCGGCTCCATCTCGGCGACTTCGATTTTCTGGTCGAACCCCTTGTCAGCGATGACGGCGACGGATTCAATATCCTCGTCGACGTCCCAGGTGCGCGCGAAAAATCGCCGGGAGGAGTCGGCATAGCCGCGCTCCAGAAGCCGGGTCAATTCGTCAGTGGTCAGGGGACCTTGCGATGTTCGAGAGCGATCAGAACGGCCGTTCAAAGTGCCTCCTCGGCAGCGGGCTCATCTGAGGTGGGGGCCGGCTCGGGAGAGGGAAGAGATCCTACAATCCGTGGGAAGGTCCCTTCACTTTCCAATGTTTCTAAGATGCCGTCGAGTTCGTCGGCGGGAACCAAGAGCGCCCGGTCCCCCAGACGTCGGATATGGAGATCCAGGTCTTCGATCGCCTGGAGGGTCTCCTCAAGGATTCCGGCATCTTCGCAGAGCATCAGGGCGAGACCCTGATGTACAACCAATACGTCTTCAGCCAAACTCAATTCCCTGGTCGAGGAGTTATGATTACCGTCAGAACGCCAACAGAGCGTCGACCGGTAATTAACGGTCGAGATAGGATAGGTATTTCGCGGCAAGGGTGTCAACGCAAACGGTGGAAAAAGAAGGGGCAGCGGTGGAGATGATCGGCCCCGGGTTGGGCCTTCAGCGGGCATAAACGGTGCGTCAGGGCCAAGTTGACAGGGCTTAGAAAGCGGCGCTAAGTTGGCGATCGTCAAATCCTTTCTCCCGACGAATCGATCTGCTCACTGCCCAAAAGGGCCGCTTTTTGGTCACGGACCATATAAGGATATTATGAAGACCAAGATCAGATTTTTTGAGGTAGGGCCTCGTGATGGGCTTCAGAATGAAGAGGCGATTGTGGACACCTCCCAACGGGTGGAGATGATTCAACGCCTGGTGAGAGCGGGAGTCAAAGATGTAGAGATCGGCTCTTTTGTCCATCCCAAATGGGTGCCTCAGATGGCGGGGACCGATGAGGTGGCCAAGAGGTTAACGCGCGTGTCCGGAGTTCGCTACTGGGGGCTGGTGCCGAATCTGAAAGGACTTCGGCGGGCTGTGGATTGTCAGGTGGAACACGTTGCCCTGTTTATGTCGGCGACCGAGGCCCACAATCAGAGCAACCTGAATCGATCCTTGTCGGAGAGCCTTGAGGCGTTGGAAGAAACCGCCAAGGCGGCTCAAAGCGAGGGGATGACCATTCGGGCCTATATCTCGACGGCCTTCGGGTGTCCTTTCGAGGGTAAGGTCGACTTTGACGTGGTCTTATCGATCGGAGAAAAACTTCTCGAATTGGGAGCGGAACATCTCTCTCTTGGGGATACGATCGGAGCGGGAAGTCCGCAGGAGGTTGCTCGGGGGTGCAGTCGGGCGGTGGAGAGTTTTGGAGCCGAGAAGGTAGCATTACACCTCCACGATACGCAGGGGCTGGCCCTTCCCAATGCCCTGATGGCCTATCAGCAGGGGGTCCGTCTCTTCGACGGGGCGATCGGAGGGATGGGCGGATGTCCCTATGCGCCGGGGGCGGCGGGCAATGTTGCGAGCGAAGATCTCCTCAATATGCTGGGGCAGATGGGCGGGGAGAGCGGAATCGAACCCGGTGATCTTTGCGAGGTGGTAGAGTGGTTGGGTCGGTCGCTCTCCTTTACGGTTCGAGGACGTTATTTTGATTATTGGCGAGCGAAATTACGAGAGCAGGGGGCCGGAGCATGAGGGATATTGCCGCAGAGTTTACCGAATATCGAGACCGCTTTCTGGGGCCGATTCGAGAGCTGATCGACCGGGTGGTGAGAGAGTCTGGACTGGGAGAATCGTCGCTGTCTCAGATGCTGGATTTTCATATGCAGACGGGAGGCAAGAGGCTTCGAGCGATCTTGCCGCTGATGGTCGGAGAGGCTCTCGGGGAGCCGCCGGAGTTGCTCCTTCCGCTGGGAGCGGCCTGTGAGTTGATTCACAACGCCACGTTGGTCCATGACGATCTTCAGGACGGGGATCGGGTTCGTCGAGGAGCGCCGGCGATCTGGACGAAATTTGGAGAAGCTCAGGCGATCAATCTGGGAGATGCGCTTTTATACCTGGCGCCCTTATGTCTGGATTACATCGAGGTCTCCGATCGGCGTCGATGGGTGGTGGCCAGGCGAATCTTTCGGGATGTATTGCAGGTGATCGACGGCCAGGAGCGCGAGTTTGGACTCAAAGGAGAGACGGCGACTCCGGAGGCCTATACGAAAATGGTCGTCGGCAAGACCAGTGGATTATTCGCCCTTCCCATGGCCGGTGCGGCGGAGTTGTGCGGCGCCGACCAGAAGATCGTCTCGGCGCTGGCGGAGGCTGCTGGCCATCTGGGGGTGATCTTTCAGATCCAGGACGATATTCTCGACCTCTACGGAGAAAAAGGACGGGCGCTTCCCGGGGGAGATATACGAGAGGGCAAGATCTCTGCTCTGGTGGTGGCCTACGGCTCGGTGGCTCAGGAGAACGAAGTGCAAAGGCTCCACGAGATCCTCCGAACCGACCGCGAGGAGACCACAGACGAAGACGTCGCCTGGGCCATAAGGAGCATCAGAGCGACGGGAGCACTGGATCTGGCGATGGAGTCGATCACTCACCGTCGCGGTCGTATCCTTGCCATGAACGAATTAACGACATATCCCGGGGTTGGCGAACTTGTCGAAGGAATGGTCGACATCTTCCTCAGGCCCATTGAAGGTCTATTCTACGAATCGGAAGTAAAAGATGAGTGAATCCGAAAATCGACCCGGTTGTCCTATGTCTGCTCCCCATCCCTCAAAGGGATTTAATGAGGGGCTGACCTATAATTCCTATCTGAAGGTGCCGGAACTGTTGGCCCTTCAGCAATATGAATCGGAGCCCCCGGCCCACGATGAGTTGCTATTTATAACGATTCATCAGGCCTACGAGCTCTGGTTCAAGTTGATACTTTTTGAACTCGACAGCGTGATCGAGGCGATGAAGGGCGATGAGATCTACGAGGCGTCCCGGCTGTTGCAGCGGGTATTGCAGATCGAGAAGTTGCTGGTCTCTCAGATCCATATTCTGGAGACGATGACGCCTCGAGATTTCCTTCGGTTTCGGGCGGCGTTGAATCCGGCCAGTGGATTTCAGTCCATCCAATTTCGGGAGGTGGAGTTTGTGACGGGGATTCGAGATCCGTCGCTGCTGAAACATATCGACCAGACCGATGATGACTCCCGGCGTCTGCGGGAGCGACTGGAATCGCCATCGTTGCGGACTCATCTCTACGAATTGCTGGTGCGTCAGGGGTTTGAGGTGGGCATTCCGCCGGAAGAGGGAGAGCTGACCCCGGAGATGCGGACCCAGAATCTGGAGGCCCTCTGGAGGCTCTACCGCTACCCGGAGGCCAATTTTCACCTCTATACACTGGCGGAATCGCTGGTGGAGCACGATCAGAATATTTTATTGTGGCGCTTTCACCACGTGCGGGTGGTGGAGCGGTTGATCGGCACCAAGCCGGGGACGGGAGGATCGTCGGGCGTGGAGTACTTAAGCTCTACGCTGGAGCGACGGGCCTATCCGGTGCTCTGGGAGGTCCGTGGGACCCTCTCCGATGAAGAGATTTACGGGACCCACGAATAAGGGATCGGGGCCGGTCAGTCCTGGGAGACACTGTCGATGAGATCATCGATGGCTTCGGTGAGGGCCTGACGGCGGGCGGAAGGGGGAGTGTACTCGAGAAGTCGACGGATCGCGCGCAGATGTTTCGGCAATCGCATATCAGGAGCGTTGGGGGTGACCAGGTAGGTTCGCAGGCGCGTCATAAATTGGCGCAGTCGTTGCGGGTCGCGGTCGAGTCGTGCCAGCAGCGCCGATCCGAGCAGAGCGAACATATTGGCATAGGCGTGGCCCAGGACCTCGGCTTCCCGAAGAGCGGTCGGAATCTCGTGGCGGGCGGTTTCGAAATCGCCCATGACCAGTTGAAGTTTCACCATGCTAATGGAGGTGAGGCTCACTAATTCTCGATGTCCCATTCGTTGGGCGATGGCTTGAGCTTCTCCGTAGCTCGCCAGCGCCTCTTCGATGCTTCCCTGTCCCTCGTAGGCCATGCCCAGATAAAAGAGGCATTGAGGCTCGTAGAGGCCGAGCTCTTCACGGCCCTGATTTTCGAGGACGGCGAAGAGAATTTGATGGGCTTCGTCGGGCTTTTTGAGCTCGATCAGAAAGAGAGATTGATAAAGGGTGGAGAGGGTTAATCCGTGAAGGTCGCCCAGATTTCGGTGGAGGCGGGCGGAGTCTTTTGCCAGCACCAGGGCCTGGCGGGTATTCCCCTCCAGCCAGAAGAGTTCGGCGCTGAGAAGGACGCTCTTTAAGAGGCCATAGATATGGCCGAGGCCTTCGTGGAGTTCCCGCGCTCGCTGGGCGTGAAATCGGGCCCGATCGAGGTGAGTGGAGCGGCGCAGTGTGAGGCCGAGTGCGAGGTGGGCGTTGGCTTCGCTCAAAATATCGTCTTCGCGGCGGGCCAGGGTAAGGGCCTGGTGAGCGAAGCCTTCTGCCGCTTCGATGCCCTCGGTGAAGAGCGCGATGTGAGAGCTTTCGATCAAGGCAGCCGCGGCCACTCTCGGGGCGTGGGCAGCTTCGGCTTGTCGAAGGGCCTCTTCGATGAGTTTTTGGGCCTGGACCAGGTCACCGTTGGCGTAGTCGCAGCGGGCCAGGCCCAGCAAACAGCCGATCTCGGTGGTGGGATCGTCGGCGTCGGCGATGTGGGTCTGGAGGGAGCGAAAAAGCTGGCGAGCCTGGGCATAGTGGCCCTTGAAATTCGACAGGTTTGCGCGAGCAAGGCGCACCCGCCGCTTGCCTTCGGTGTCGGAGAGGACGTGGTAGAGATCGGCGACCTCGTCGAGCAGGTTTTCAGCTTCATCCAGGCGCCCCTGAAGAAGGATCACCTCGGCCAGGGATTCGGCGCTTTGAGCGCGCAGGGCCGTATTTCCGGAGCGATGGGCGTGATTGGTGGCTTCTCGCAGGGCGTCCTCGGCGGGGCCGAATTCACCGGAGTAGCGAAAGAGGCGTCCCTGTTGAGCGCGAACGGCGCCGGCGACTTCGGGGTCGATATCGCGGTGAGATTGTAGATGAACTTCGGCCCGGCGAAGCATCTGAAGGGCGTCGCGATGACGGTGTTCGGATTCCGCCCGATTGGCCGCTCGCAACCACCAGGGGAGCGCTCTGGGGAGCTTTCCAGCCTGTTCCAGGTGACCGGCGATGGCGGCTTCGGGCAACTCGGACCCGTGGAGTCCGCCCCGGGCGATGAGAGAGTCGGCGGCCAATTCGTGAAATCCTCGCCAGTCATCGATGCTCTCCACCATGCGCACCAGAGAAGCTCGGTGGAGGGGGCGGGCAAAGGAGTAGATGGTGGAATCGGAAATTCGCTGGCGCTGCAGCAGTCCGGAGGCGGCCAATTCCGCCAGAATGCCTCGGCATTGGCGGGCCAGATCGGGGAGGTTCTCGGCTTCCAGACAGGTCTCCAATAACTCCACGTCGAATTCATCACCGAGGAGAACGGCCCGGTGAAGGATCGAGCGAAGGGCCTGTTCGTTGTCGGAGTCTCGCAGGTAGCGATCGGCTCGCTGGATGATCAATTGCTGCAGATCGAGGGGAACCAGCTCTTCGATGGGCGTGGAGGGTACGTCGAGATCCCAGCTGTCGCGGTCGGGCTGAAAGCGAAGGCGGCCGCTCTCCAGAAGATAGCGGCAGAGGTGGAGCAGAAGGGCCGGGTTTCCGGAGGCCAATTTGAGGATGCCGGACTGCAGATTGTCG
>SKNI01000573.1 GCA_007120615.1 Myxococcales bacterium
ACGCCACCGACACTATCGACACCTGCGCTCGACTTCCCCTGCCCGGCGACCAGTTCACCACCTGGGCCCGCCTGGAGCGCTTTGCTCCGGCCGAGGTCTCCTGGCGCACCTCTCAGCGCCGCCTCATGGAGGGCCGAGGCTATACCGCCCGGATCTCCCTTCTGGAGCCTCTGGCTTTCGTCGATTCCATCGAAAGTGACCAGCCCCACTGGCTCACCGCCATCAAACGACCCCTGACGATTCATCGCATTCAATTGGAGCGTCGGGTCAACGAGTTCATCGAAGACGACGCCTATGCTCTGGCCACCGCCATGCTCACGGGAAGTCGCGGCCAGCTTCGCCCGGAGCTTCGAGAGCCCTTTGATATCACCAGCACCGGTCATATCCTGGCGATCTCCGGACTTCATTTCGCGGTCATCGCTGCTCTGATCGCCTTCTGCCTGCAACTTCTGCTCAATCGATTTCCCCGGATCTACCGCCGCTGGCCAAGACGAATGGTCATCGGTCTGATCACGGCGGCGATCTTATTGGCCTATCTTCTGGCCATCGGCGCCCCCATCTCGGCCCGCCGGGCCTTTGGAATGACGGTATTGGCCATCGCCATCATCTGCTTTTCGCCCTGGCGACTTCGACCACTGTCAGCCCTGGCTGCGACGGCGGGGCTTCTTTTATTACTCCAACCGTCGCTGGTCCGAGAGGTGGGATTTCAGCTGAGCGTGGCCGCCACCGGGGGAATCTGCTTATTCATTCGATTTCGCCCAAACTCTCTTCGGCCCCCCGATCTCCGGGGGCCGGAGGCGGAGAGCAGACTCTCCCGTTGGAGAAGAGGAGCGCTGACCTTCGGCGGCATCTCCATCGCAGCCACCGTCGCCACCTGGCCTCCTTTGCTGGCGATGACCGGAGAGATCCCCATCGCCGGCCTCTGGACCAACCTCATCATCGTACCGCTGGTCAGTTCGATCATCTTTCCCGTGCTGGTGGCCGGGGCCCTGGCAACCAGCATCGCCCCCTGGATCGCGGATCTCTTATTGACCCTTTCCACGGATGCACTGCTTTTGATTCACGCCGGCCTCGATCAGGTGGCCTACTGGCCGGGCACCGTCTATCGGTGGGGAACGCCGTCGATGCTGGAGACGACGGGCTTTTCTCTGGCCGCAGTCGCCGCCATCGCAGGCGGTCTTCGTCTGAGATCCATCGCCATCGCAGCCGCACTTATCGCCCTCTTCTCCATCCCCGGCATGCTCGCCAAGAACCTCGAAGAGCCCACAGTGCGCCTGCATTTTATCCCCGTCGGTCAGGGCGACGCTACGCTGATAGAGCTCCCCGACAATACCACGATCCTCGTCGACGCCGGTGGCCAGCCCATGGGTTCTGATCCCGGTCTTCAGAAGGTGGTTCCCTACCTTCGACACCGCGGGATCCACCGCCTGGACGCCCTGGTCTTGACCCATGGCCACTTCGATCATTACGGCGGCATGAACGCCCTGATCCGCCCCTTTTCCCCCAGAAATTTCTACGTCGACGCCGACGAAGAGACCCCCCAGGTCCATGACTTGATCGCCGCCCTTCAGGACCGAAAAACCACAATAAAGTGGGTATCTAACGAGCGCCGAATTACGACCGACCACCTCAGCATTCATATCCACAGACCTCCCCTTTCACACGCAGACCACAACGATAGAAGCCTGGTGGTCAGCTTCTCCTACGCCGCCCTGGGAGTTTTATTGCCCGGCGATCTGGAGAGCGACGGAGAGCTGTGGCTGGTGGATCATATCTACGGAAGGCGGGCGCTGATGAAGGTGCCTCATCACGGCTCTCGAACCTCGAGCTCCGAGGAGCTCCTCGACCACCTGCGACCGGCCGTGGCGGTGATCTCATCGGGGCGACACAACCGCTTCGGACATCCCCACCTCGAGGTGGTAGAGCGCTATGAGGAGCGCGGCATTGACCTCTTTCGCACCGATCTCGATGGGGCTGTGGTGGTGGAGATCACCAGAAGTGGTCGAATGGTGGTCACGTCCGAGAGAAGAGAGGCAGAAGAGAGGTAAACGAGAGAAAAGCAAAAACCGTCTGCGTCTCTGCGACGGTTTTTGCTTTTCTCCGTCCCTTCTCTCTCTCCCTCGCCCTACAGAAAGCCGAGCCCATCCGCCGCCATCGCAATCGTCAGCCCCAATAACACCGCGATGAGAAGGGTGCGCAACATCTTCACCGGCACGTGGCTGCCAAGTTGGCCGCCCATCTGAGCGCCGACGACGATGCCGGCCATCGCCGGAACGGTGACCGCCACGTCCACCAGACCGGCTCCGGCATAGATCAGGGCGCTCACCGTGGCGGTAATTCCCACCATAAACGTGCTCGTCGCCACCGCCGCTCGCAGGGGAACGGCCATCACCGTATTCATGATCGGAACCTGCACCGCCCCCCCGCCGATCCCGAGCATCCCCGAGGTCAACCCGGCCACGCTGCTTAGTCCGATACCCGAGCGCACATGCTGGGGGACGTACTCCGCCGGTCCTCGGTCGTCGGGACGATCAAAGCTGGCCCGTAGCCCGTAGGGATCGGGTCCACTCTTGACTCGTTTTCCCCCATTTGGCCGGGCGATCATCACCCCGATGGTCAGCGCCAGGGTGGCGGCAAAGAGAAGTTTTAAGATCTGAACCGGTGCAAAGATTACGATCAATCCACCCACGATCGCCGCCACCGCCGTGGAGACCTGCAGGACCATGGCGAGCTTAACGTTGACCAGACCTCGCTGAAGGTAAACCGAGCTTCCTCGAAGGGAGTTGAGCACCACGCAAACCGCGCTGGCTGCGATGGCCGCCTTTAATTCTACACCCAGAACTACGGCCAGGATGGGCACCACGAAGACCCCGCCTCCCAGACCCACCATCGTCCCCAGACCGGCTGCCAGAAAGCCCGTCAGAGCGATCCCTGCGATCAGAAAAAGACTCATCCTCCCCCCTGGAGCCAGGTCTTGATCGGAATTGATAAGATAATCACCATCAACACAATGCCCGAGAGAAATACGGCCGTAGAAGAACGCTGTCGAAGCCCGTGATAGAACACCGATAAGAGCGCCATAATCGGGCCGGCGATCAGGATCCAGATCCCCAGGGTGGTTAACGCTGAAGGATCTCCCGACAGCAGGGCCGTCGATACCCCCTCCAGAGACCACAGCCCCCGGCGAATTTCACCGACCAGGTGCAACTCCCCGATGACGCCGGCGGAGGCGACCACAATTCCCACCAGACTTACCAATCGATACAGCCCTCCCACTCCCCCCGGATCATACGGAGAAGATGGGTCGGTGTGGTTTTTGTCTCGTTGCGCTTGCTTCATCGCGCTCGCTGATTTTGGTGCCACGATTTGGCCGGACGATAGAGATCGGCGCCGCCTCTGTCAACCGACGCCCCCAGTAAGCGAACTGGTCTGGAATTCATTCCTTGCCGATGACGAGGAGATGTTCAGATTCATGCAGCACTGGCACATCCTGGTCTTGATCCCTCGCACCAAGTTGAGGACACGCTGTGGACGACCCCCTGTGGTATCGCAATGCGATCATCTACGAAGTCCACGTTCGCTCGTTTTTCGACAGCGACGCCGATGGCATCGGAGATCTGCGCGGCTTGACCCAGCGCCTCGATTATATCGAAGGACTGGGTGTGACAGCATTGTGGCTGCTTCCCTTTTATCCGTCCCCCTTAAAAGACGATGGCTACGATATCGCCGGCTATACCGAAATTCACCCCGATTACGGGACCCTGGAGGACTTTCGACGGTTCTTGCGCCAGGCCCATCGGCGGGGCCTGAAGGTGATCACCGAGTTGGTCCTCAATCACACCAGCGATCAACATCCCTGGTTTCAGCGCGCTCGCCAGGCCCCTCCGGGCTCTCCGGAGCGCGACTTCTACGTCTGGAGTGATACGACGGAGCGCTACAAGGAAGCTCGCATCATCTTTCCGGAAGTCAAAAACTCCAACTGGACCTTCGATCCGGTGGCGGGGCAATATTATTGGCATCGCTTCTATGCCCATCAACCGGACCTAAATTTCGACAATCCCCTGGTGCGAAAAGCGGTCTTTGAGGTGGTCGATTTCTGGATGAATATGGGCATCGATGGATTGCGCCTGGACGCCATCAGCTATCTCTATGAGCGCGACGGTACCAGCTGCGAGAGCCTCCCCGAGACCCACGCATTTTTGCGAGAGCTGCGCGCTCATATCGATGAGAATTTCTCCAATAAGATGCTTTTGGCCGAGGCCAATCAATGGCCGGAAGACGCCGTGGACTTCTTCGGCGAGGGTGATGAATGTCATATGGCTTTTCATTTTCCCCTGATGCCCCGACTCTTTATGGCCCTGGAGATGGAGGACCGCCATCCCATCATCGACATCCTGGAGCAGACCCCGGACCTGCCCGAGGGCTGTCGATGGGCGCTCTTTTTGAGAAATCACGACGAGTTGACCCTGGAGATGGTCACCGATGAGGAGCGCGATTTTATGTACCGGGCCTTCGCTCCAGAGCTTCGAATGCGGGTCAACCTCGGCATCCGCCGACGCCTGGCGAGCATGCTCCGCGGTGATCTGCGTAAGATAAAATTGATGAACGCCATGCTCCTCTCCCTTCCCGGAACCCCGATCATTTACTACGGCGACGAAATCGGGATGGGCGATAATTATCATCTCGGCGACCGCGACGGCGTTCGAACCCCCATGCAATGGTCTGCCGACCGCAACGCCGGCTTCTCCAGAGCCAACCCCCAGAGCCTCTTTTTGCCGGTGGTCACCGACCCGGCTTATCACTATCTGTCGACCAACGTGGAGACCCAGGAGAATAACTCCTCTTCTCTTCTGAGTTGGCTGAAGCGGCTGATCTCGATTCGAAAACGGACTCCCGCCCTGGCCGAAGGAGAGTTGGAATTTATCCCCTGCAGCAATCACCGGGTTCTGGCGTTTGTCCGCTCTACCGATGAGTCCACGATTCTGGTGGTCTTAAACCTCTCCCGAGCCGCTCGCCACCTGCACCTGGATCTCTCCCAATATGCCTCCACCTGGCCGGTGGAGTTGTGGGGCCGCACCCAATTTCCACCTGTAGAACCCCTGGAGGCTCACCGCTATCCCCTCTCCCTTGGTCCCTACGGTTCGTATTGGTTTGAGCTGGCTCCCGAGCCGGTAAAGGCGCCGGCCCGGCCGGAGTCAATCGAGCCAGGAGCCAGTCCCCTGGAGGTCCGCGAGGAATGGACCGAGATCTTTGAGGGGCGACTTCGCGCCCAATTTCTGACTCATCTGATGACCTTTCTCGATGGACAGGACTGGTTTAATTCCCGCAGTCGACGGGTCGACAGCATCGAGATCGACGAGCGACTGCGGCTGCGGTGGGATGATAGCCTCACCGTGGTCTGCATGCTGGAGGTCCGCTATCTGGACGGAAATAACGAATTATACGTCTTGCCTCTTGAGTTCTCCTCCGAGCCCGAGAGCCACACTATCCGCTCTCGGGCGACCCATGCCGTGGTCGCCGATCTCGCCATCCAACGTCGTGAGCAAAGGGGGATCCTCTACGACGCCACCTCCAACCCGGACTTTGCCAATGCTCTATTAAACTTTATTCGAAAGGGCTGGAAATTAAACGGATTGGAGGGCGACTTTCACGGCCAGTGGTTGGAGCAATTTCAAGACGTGGAGCCCGAGGCTCTGGACGCCCTCTCCACCCAGGTCGTGGAGGTCAACCGCAGCCATACCACCCTGGCCTTCGGAGAGCAGGTGGTCATGAAGCTCTTTCGCCGCCTCGATCGAGGACTCTCTGTGGATGTTGAGGTAGGCAAATACCTTCAGGAGTGTGGATTTGACGGCGCGGCCCCATTGATGGGTCATCTGGACTACCGACGGGGCCGGATGGATCCCACGACTCTGGCCACAGTCAATGCTTTCGTCCCTCATCAATCCAGCGCCTGGAATTGGTACGCCAGCCACTGCTCCTTGTGGCTTCAAGAAGCACAGAGTTCCGAAATATCAATCCTTTCCCCCCGCTTAGACAGCGCAACCCTGCTGAGCGGAGCCCCCCTCCGATTAGCGGGAGAGAGTAGGGAGATGCTCTCCTTTCTCGACGAAACCCGACGGCTGGGCCGACGAACGGCCTCGCTCCACCGGGCGCTGGCCCGGGCCCCCGCGGAGAGTCCCTTCGCACCGCTCCCACTAAACCCTGCTTATGAGCGGGCCCGCTACCAGTCGATGCGCACCCTCTCCGCACGGACCTTTCGACTGCTGCGACGAAAATTAGCCGATCTCGACCAGACCCACGACCTGGCCCGCTGGGTCCTGGAGCACGAGAGCATCATTCGGGAGCGATTTCTGGCCCTCGTCGGTCAGGGATTTGGAGGAATGCGAATCCGAATTCACGGCGACTATCATCTGGAAGAGGTCCTGTTTACCGGTGACGACTTCATCATCACCGACTTCGAGGGCCATCCCTGGCTTCCCATCGGGGAGAGGCGCATCAAACGCTCTTCTTTGCGAGATGTGGCGGCGATGACCCGATCCTTTCATCATGCCTGCCTGGTCACACTTCGCGAGCACCTCGCCGATCATCAGATCCCCGAAAATCATCATCTTCACCTGCCCCTCTTTCACCGCTCTCAGATCTTCTATGCCGCCACCGCCAGCGCCCTCTTCCAGGGCTACCTCGAAGATCGCTCGCAGATGTTTTTTCTCCCCTCCCGAGAAAAATCGATGGCCGTACTTCTCGACGCCCTGCGCCTGAAGATGAGTCTGCAACAACTCCGACATTCCCTGGAGCGAAACGAGGACCCCACCATCGCGATGATGGGAATGGCTACCCTCTTGATGACAGATTCACAGGCCGGGTGACCGACCTGCGCTGACCTCCTATACTGTCCTCATGAGCGAACAAGACCCACATAAGCCCGTCGCCCAGGGAGAATTTCAACTCGACCACCGCAAGGCCCGTGAAAAACTGCAGCGCTTTCAACTGGTCGACCCCCATTATTACGTGCTGGAGTTCGTCAAAGCGGCTCATTTATTGGACGCCACTGAGATCTCGTTTTCCATCACCTCGACTCAGGTGGAGGTCACCTTCGACGGAAGTCATCTATCCCGGCAGGAGTTGAGCGGTCTTTTCTCAGCGGCGTTTCGAGAACGAGAGAGCCGCCGCGAGAAAGCACTTCGTCATCTCGCCATCGGGGTAAATTCCGCACAGGGCTTGGACCTGAAAAACTTCTCCATTCGCGTCGGCGGGGCGTCTCCCTGCGAAGTGATCCTCTTCGAAGATCGCATCGAAGCCCGTAGCCCTCCTGTTGAACGGTCCCCGGGCACGGTGATTTGGCTGAAATATCGAAGTCGAGGAATCCGCCGTCTTTTCAGTAGTCTTGTCGATCTGCTCCCCGAAACAAAAGCGCTGCGTACCCGAGCGCTCTACTCGGATATCCCCGTGCTAATCAACGGACACCAGATCAGCATCGGCCATAGCCTCCCCGAGAGTTCCGGCAAGTCCGTCGCCATCGATGAAAACGGTGTCCGAGGAGTCGTGGCAGCTTCCTGGACGCCCGCACGAATTTCTCATCCTGCCCCCAAAGAGCCCACCAAACCAGGGGAGCCGGATCAACTTCGGCGCTTTACCACCCATATCATTCAAAACGGTGTGGTCCTCACCGTCGCCGCTCGACCGTCGCCATTTACCGGATTCAGCGTGGATGCCGTCATCGATTGCCCGGACCTTCAGACCAACCTTTCCCAGAGCGACGTGATCGAAGACGATGCCTGGCAACGAGTTCAGTCCCGTCTCTATCAAAGCGCCCTCCTCTCTCTGGTTCCCTCTTTTCAAGAGTTGCCCTTTCACCAACTGGCCCGGCGTCGAGGATTCATTCAAACCGTTCTCATCGATGCCTTCGCAACCCTGGATCGCGACGCCCTCGAGCCCGAGGCCATCGAGAAATTGGTCGACGCCGTCCAGGAGTTGCCTCTCTTCACCGACGCGCTCCCCGACACCAATAAATCGATCATCTGCATCTCGATTGCCGACGGACGGATCACCAGCGATGGGCGATCACTTGTTCGCTTTGCCACTCGGGCTCATGACCGAGATCTCGCTCCTTCCTATGAGGCTCCGGTCCTCTTGATTCCCGTCGAGAATTCCCGACAACTCCCCGCCAGCTTTCTCCAGTTCTTCGCCGATGAGGTCGAAGATCTGAGCGAACAATTACACCAAACCGAGTCTCATTTGCGCAACAAAGAACAGTGGCAATCCAGCATCTATAAGCGGCGGGACCTCGAAGCAATCTCAGAAGTGGAACGCCACAATAATGGTTGTCTTATCAGAGTCTCGCTGGTTGAGAATCAACCCGCAACCCGCCTCCTCTACGTCAAAGACAGACGCCTTCTGCGAGAGGACCAACTTCCGACCCACAGGAGAGAACCGAACCTGAATCTAGGTCCCTTCGAGATCGAGATTTCTGGAGATTTCGAAGCCAACGAATTCTTCGACGGACCGGCGCCCACTGCCCGCATCCATCAAGTCCAGGTGGAAGTCGTCCGAATCATCCTTCAG
>SKNI01000352.1 GCA_007120615.1 Myxococcales bacterium
AAGAGCGCTCCCGTCCCCTGTCGGGATGCGCCTTTGGGATCGAAAAATGTGGAGCACCGGAGGCGATGGCCTTTGATGCTCTCGGTGTGGGATTGTTGATTCGACTGGGCGTCGATCGCCGATCCCAACTCTATGAAATTAGCTACGAGATGGTCGATCGTCGAGGAGGACGAGTCAGTTCCGGGACGGTGGCGGGGGAGTCGGCAAGGGAGGCGGGCTTTGAACTTGTCCGTCAACTCTTCGACGCAGTGGGAGTGGTCTCTTTTGAGTCCATTCCGGCTCAGGCGGTGGTATTTGTGGACGGGGAAGAGATCGGTGAGACTCCGCTGAGTCGTCAGTTTGGGGTGGGGCGCTATGAGTACCGAATCGAGCGCCCGGCCCACGATGCGATAGAGGGAACCATCGAGGTGCGCACCGGTGAGGCCCACCGGGTCGATGCGCAGCTGGAAGAGATGCCCGGGAGGCTTCGGATAAGCGGGGCTCCCGAAGGGGCGTTGATCTGGATCGATGGCGAGAATCGAGGTCGGGCCGAGGAGATGGTAGAGCTGGCCGTGGGTCGCTACGCCCTGGAGGTCAAGGCCGAGGGCTATGAGACCCAGCGACAGACGGTGGAGATCATCGCCGATGAGGTCACCGATATCATAGCTGAGCTCGATCCGTCGCGGTCTTTGTTGCGGGACGTGGCGGCCACGGCCATCGCCGATCACCGTTTTCAATTCGATCTGGGCCTGGAGATGGGTTTTCAGATGGCGGCGTTCCCCAATGCCCGCGGCGAGGGTGATGATGGCTTGAACTACGGATTTGAGGGATGGCTTGATGAGGGAGAGTTGGTCGATGGTGGTGAGCTGCGAAGGTTTTTATCTCCCCTCGGCCTGAGAGTGGGAGCCGGATGGGAAGGCCCGCGGCTGGGGCTGACCTTCTTGTCGGCGTCGATGGCCCGTCAGTCGGTCTCTCAGGAGGTGCGCCTCAGGCAGCGCGAAGGTGGACCGGTCGATGCGGTGGTGACCGGGCTGCAGGCCGTCCATCTTCGACCGATGCAGGTGCGATACCGGTTCTTCTACGAAAATATGGTGCCCTTCGTTCAGGGAGGCCTGGGGGTGACGTTTCAGCGAATGGACGCCGAATTGCCGGGCGGTGAAGTTCTGAAGCTGAGGCAGACCGACGCCTTTGCCAATCTGGAAGCGGGCCTGCGGTATCATTTCGACCCCCGGTGGTCGATGGGGGTAGGGTATCGGATGCAATATTATTTCTCCGAGGGGCTGGGCTCCCATCATATTCTGGGGGTGAGTTTCGGTGTGGGCCTGCGTGAGCTTCCCGGATTAGAACCTCAGCCGCCGGGAGAGCTATGATGGAGTTTCGCTTCAAAAAACTATCCTCTTTTGTCATCGCGCTTCTCTTATATGTGGTGCCGGCGATGACGGCCGTGGCCGAAGAGAGCGCTTCTGCGGCCACGGAAGAAGAGCAAGAGAGAGCTCAACCGGTGATGGACGGACTGCTCGGCGGCCAGTGGGCCTGGGAGAAAGAGTACGACCGGGCGCTATTAGAGGGGCGCGATTTTTATAATGACGAAGCCCTGGAGGAGGCCCGAAAGGCCTTTATTCGAGCGATTCAAATCATGGCCGAGGAGCCGGCAGGCTATCGGAATCTGGCGCGGACCTATCACTGGCTCGGGAAATATCCGGAGGCCACCACCTTCTACGATCATTATCTACGACTGGCCCCGGACGCCGGGGACATCGACGTGATTCGTGAGGAGCGCCGGTCGGCGGCCTCGCGCTCCGACGGAGAGTTGTGGACGGTGCCCGGTGACCAGAGGATGGCTCATCGCTCATTGGTGCGAGAATTGGAGGACGGTCGGGCGATCACCACCGGTGGAGGCGGCGCCTGGGGGCTCTATCAGACCCTGCTCAGGATGGGCTATGCGGCCCCGGAGTTGGCCGGTCTACGGCAGCGGTTGCGAGCGAAGTTGGTGGAGGAATTCGAAGAGAGACTGGTGCCGGAGGATTCGTTTTTGCCGGTGCTTCGGATCAATGGATGGGAGCTGCAGCGAGAGCGGTTGACGGCTCTGGAGGAACTGGCCCGAGATGAAGAGAGTCTCCAGCAGGTTCGACGCCGTGGGTTGGTCGTCGAGACGGCGGAAGCCCTTCTGGGTGGTAGGTATCAACGAGCGGCCGAGAAAGCAGCGCAGGCGGCTGTGGAGAATCGAGACCTCCCCTTTGTGAGCTGGTATCAGGTGGTCGCTCTGGAGCAGGCCCGCCAGCCTCAACAGGCACTGGATGCGCTGGAAGATCTCCTTCGAGAGGAGCCCTTCGATGCAGAAGCGATGCGGCGGGTAAATGTGCTGCGAGGACAGATCTTGCAGCAATTGGGTCGCACCGAAGAGGCGACCGAGATTTACCGTGGGGTCCTGGGTACATCGGCAAATTGAGCTTCGCCGACCGGGATTGACCAGAGGCGTTTTGCACCTAGATTCAGGGGCGGACTGAATAGGGCTGAGAAAGCAGCCCGCCATCAATTTGTACTGTGAGGAGGTGGACCATGATTTTCGATCCACTCTATCTGATCATCTTAGGGGTTGGTTTTTTGTTGAGTATGGGGGCTCAGATCTGGGTGAAATCAGCGGTCAACAAATGGATCGATGTACCCACAAGCCGCAATATGACGGGCCGTCAGGTGGCCCAGGCTATCTTAACGAATCGGGGCATCCAGGGGGTGACCATCGAGCCGGTTCAGGGGCATCTCTCCGATCATTACGACCCCAGCACAAAGACGTTGCGGTTGAGCGAGAAGATCTTCAACGGACGCAGTGTAACGGCGGCCGGTATTGCCGCCCATGAGGTGGGCCACGCCATCCAGCATCAGGACGGCTATGCCTTTATGAAGTTGCGCCAGAAGATGGTTCCCGTTGCCAATATCGGAACCAGCCTGGGGCTCTGGATCACCATCGCCGGAATCATCATCGGTATCACCCAGCTGGCGACGGTGGGGGTCATCTTATTCGGCGGGGCGGTGGCCTTTACCCTGGTGACGTTGCCCGTGGAATTCGATGCATCCTCGAGGGCCAAGAAAGTGCTGATCGGGCAGGGAATCGTAACCGGCGAGGAGGCCCGAGGAGTCAGTCAGGTGCTCAACGCAGCGGCGGCGACCTATGTGGCCGCAGCGGTCACGGCAGTACTTCAGCTTCTGTACTGGGCGTATCGGGCAGGATTGTTGCGTCGATGACGACCCGGTAGGGATAAGGTCAAAGACTTAGCCGGTTGGCGTGCCGCATTCGCTACAGAAATTACCGGAAACCTGGGAGCCACATTCGGAACAGAATTTCGTTTTGGGCTCTGGCGGGGCCAGTGGAGAGCCGCATTCGGAGCAGAACTTGCCGGGGGAGACCTGGCTTTGGCACTCTCCACAGGTCACCAGCTCGGAGGAGGATGCAGGATTTGGAGTCGAATTTCCCGTGGGAGGCGGATCTCCGGGGAGGTTGACCTGGGGCTGGGCACCGCTTTGCTGATTGGCGATTTGCTGGCCCACAGCCAATCCCATGCCCAGGCCGGCGCCGTCGATGAGTCCGGAGTTTCCGCCGCCCTCACCACCACCCTTAGCCAGACCTTTGGCGGCACCCATCCGCATCTCGGCGTCGGCGAGTTGACTGTAGCCCTCCATTCCTCCGCTCATGCGGATATAGGCGGCTTTTTCGTAAAAATCCTCCAGACGCTTTTCGTCCTCTCTGTTGATGTTGACGTTGAAATTACCGAGGCGAACGATTGAGATGCCGTAGCTCTCACAATGACGCTGAACGCCTTCGATGACCGATTCTTCCACTTCTTCGGTATAGGCCCCGGAGGTCACTTTGAGCAGAGGCCACTGTTTTTTGACGCAGAGTTCGGCGAGGCGATCGCGAATGGTCTTGAGCACCTGTTCGCGGAACCAGCCGTAAAAATGATCCCCGCTGAAGACCCCCATTCCGGTCAGGCCGGTGACCAGAGTAGCGGGCTTTTCCACGCGCAATGAGAACGTTCCGTGGACCATCAATTCGGTGGCAAGCCCACTCTCGGGGTCCCGCAATTTTCCAATGCGACCGCCGAATTTGATCCCCGTAAATTCCAGAAGACTTACGTAGAAGATCTCGGCCCGAAAGACATTACCGTCGGTGAGTTTGTCGACCAACTGACCCAGAAAAGGGATGGTGTCGGAGTCCAGAACATGGCGGCCGGCGGGGAATCGGCCCATAAATTGGCCGTCCCGAAAAAAGAGGGCGATCTCGTCGGAGCCCACGGTGAGCCGAGCCCCGTTGGGAATGGTGTTATCGGGATGCTTCCAGAGAATCTCACCCTTATATTCATCGGGACGGGCGATGGCCATCTGGCCAACACCGTCCTTGATGAAGCCTTTAATTCCCATAACATACCTCTTCGGTAACGGTCGTTGATGCCGAGTCTTGCGGTCATCCTACCGTTGGAGGCGGATGGGGTCAAAGTTGCTGGAGCACACCTGGTTTGCTTCGGCATTGGTTTAACCGGCCAGACTCAGGTATTCGGGACTTGCCGCAGGACCGTGGGCTCGCCACAATGCGAGCGTGGATTCAGTCATGAGGTGGGATTAGAGATGAGCAATTCTCGAAACGTGCAATTGAGGAAGATAAGCGGTGTGGGGCTCGCCATTGTTTTTTGGGTGATGGGTTGTGCTGCGCCGCTGGTAGGACCGCCGGAGGTTGTGGAAGCATTACAGGAAGCAGATGCCCCGTGCCCATCGGTACCAAAGTGTATGGAGCGAGGGGAAGCGGCGAGGGAGGGCGGGCAGGTCAGCGAGTCCTTTTTGTATTTCAAGCAGGCCTGTGGATATGGTGACCCGCTGGGATGTCGTCATCTGGCTGATAGTTATGCGCTCGGATCACTCGGTGAGTTTGACTTTGACCTGGCTGGAGTGCGGTACCGATGGGCCTGTGAGCAGGGCGATGGTGTGGCCTGTCATTCTCTGGGAGTGTTGCATCGTCTGGGGGTGGGAGATGAGCCCGAAAATCGCGCCCCCCGGGACTTTTTTCGCAAGGCCTGCGAGCTCTCCGAGCTCGAGGGTTGCCACGATGAAGCCGTGGAGTCGCTGCGAGTCGAAGGGGTGGAAGAAGAAGTGGAGGAGCGAGCAGTATCGGTTTTTGAAGAGGCTTGTTCCGCGGGTTTGTCGGCGGGCTGTACGAATCTGGCCTATATGAAAGCGGCTGGCCGGGGAACGGCGCGGGATCACCGAGAGGCCCTTACTCTTTTCTCCGAGCAATGTGAGGGTGCACAGAGTTGGACGGACCATCGTCTGGGACCACTCTCAGAGCTCGAAGACCTGGAAGTCTACGGCGTGGCGCAATACCAGCCGGAGGTGGCCTGTGAGCAGTTGCGGGTATTGGTCACCGGGACGTTTGAGGAGCGAGTCATCTCCGCGGTGGATGCTGAGCGACAAGAACTGGAGGTCTGCTATGAGAATGAGCGAGAAAAGATAGAAAGGACAGTAGGCACGAGAAATTATCAAAGAGGGCGGATCCTGATGCAGGCCGATGTCGGTTCCGACGGAGGGGGCCGTAATCTGGAAGTGATCAATGACACGTTGGGGCTCGAGGCCGCGCAGGACTGCGTATTGGTCGCCATGAATCGCCATCTCGACGATGGCAGCGGTGCCGGCGAGGGGGTCTACCAGGTGAGCTGGGGCTTATCTTTTGTGGATGAGCCTCCGCAACGAGAGAGCGACGGCGCCCAGCGAAGTTGCGATGCCGAAGCGGTTCAGGCTGCCGTGGGGCAGCAAATTCCAGAGATGAAGAGTTGCGTGGATGAGTATTTTCAGCGCTCCGACAGCGAAGCTCATGCCATGATTATGCGGTGGTATTTTGCACCTGCGGGCCATGTTGATGAGGTGTTGATGAGAGTCTCGCTGGGAGCTGAATCGCTGCGCAATTGTCTGCGCGAGACGATCGAAGAGATAGAGATTCCAATCTTTGAGAGCGGGGAGTGCTCGGTGCAGATGCCGCTTGTGGCGAGCGATGGAAAAGATCTGCACTTTCTGCTGATGAGTCCCCGCGGGCAATGAAAATAGAGATGAAAATCAATGAGAATGATCAGTAGCGATGAGGATTGGAGATGACAAAACGGTTCGAAGATGTGAGCGATCTGGTGGATATGATCATCGCCCGGCGGGGCAAGAGCCTGAAGGTGGGGTTTCCGCTGGGCCTTGGAAAACCCAATCATCTGGCCAACGAGCTCGTCGATCGGGCCGTGGCAGGTGAGATCGAATACCTGGAGATCTTTACGGCGCTGAGTCTTTCTCGACCCCCGGACGGAACAAATGACCTGCAGCGAAGGCTGATGGCGCCCATCCTGGATCGTCTCTTCGGGGAGTATCCGGACCTCAAATTCGTGCAGATGCGGGCTCGAGGAGAGTTGCCCGATAATATCGTGGTCCACGAATTCTATTATACGCCGGGCTCTCTTTTATCGTCACAGATCGCACAGCGTCACTACAAAAGTGTCAATTTCACCGATGCCTTTCGAGAGATGCGCGACGCCGGCCTGGACTTGATCGGGCAGATGGTGGCACCGGGCGAGGAGGGAGGCTGGGATCTGAGTAGCAATACGGATCTGTCGCTTTCGCTCTACGAGGCGATTCAGAAGATGGAGGAGTGCGAACAGCCACTTCTTGTCGCCCAGGTAAATCGACGGGCTCCGGCGATGGGTTCTACCGCTGAGGTCGATGAAGATCTCTTCGACGCCATTTTGGACCATCCCAGATACGACCACGAATTATTCGGTCTGCCCAGCCTTCCGGTGTCCGATGCGGAGATCGCGATCGGGCTTCGGGTGGCGTCGCTGCTTCGAGACGGAGGAACCGTTCAGATTGGAATCGGCGGCCTCGGTGAGGCGGTGAGTTGGGCGGCGATTCTTCGCCATACGACGCCGGGGCGGTATCGAGAATTGCTAGACGCCATCGGTTGGACCGGAGAAGAGAAGACCTTTGTCGAGACGTGGGGTGGGGTCAAAAAATTTGAGCAAGGGCTTTACGCAGCGAGCGAGATGTTTGTGGAGGGCCTTCTGCGGATGGCCAAGGCCGGGGTGTTGACCCGGCGGGTCGATGATGGAGCTGTGCTCCACGCGGCGTTTTATCTGGGCTCTCCCCGGTTTTATGAGAGCCTTCGAGAGCTCTCACCGGCGATGCGAAAGCAACTCCAGATGCGCAGCGTCCTCTTTACCAATCTACTCTACGGCGACGAGGAGAAGAAGCGAGAGCAAAGGGCACATGCCCGGTTTATCAACTCCGCGATGATGGTCACCGCTCTGGGGGCCGTGGTCTCCGATGGTCTGGAAGACGGCCGGGTAGTGAGCGGTGTGGGCGGGCAATTTGAGTTTGTGGCTATGGCTCATGCACTGGACGACGGACGTTCGGTCATTACCTTGCCGGCGACTCGAACGAGTAACGGGCAGGTGCGCTCCAATATCGTGTGGAATTATGGGCATTGCACCATTCCCCGTCACCTTCGTGATATCGTGGTCACCGAATATGGAATTGCCGATCTACGAGGGAAATCGGACGAGCAAATCGTAGAGGCCATGCTCGCCGTCTGTGACGCTCGATTTCAGGACGAGCTCGTGGAAGAGGCTAAAGAAGCAGGGAAGCTGGCTCAAGATTTTGAGGTTCCAGAGCATATGCGAAGAAATCGTCCCGAGGTATTGAGAGAGAATCTATTTCCTTTTCGACAGGATGGAACGGTGGCCCGTTGTCCCTTCGGCAGTTCGTTGACCGAAATCGAGTTGGATCTGGTAGAAGCCCTGCAGCATCTTCGGGGCATCGCCGACGACCTGGGAGCCCGCCAAATTCCGGAGTTCTCGGCCACGGCCTTGATCAACGCCGCCCGAGTCGGTGGCAGTTGGGACGAACATCTGGCTCGGATGGGGCTGAGCAACCCGGAGTCGATACAAGAGCGATTGATGCGGCGGGCCGTGGTATACGGTTTGCGGGCCAGAGATGGCCAATGAATGAAAAACGATGATTCACTGATTGAATGGCAATGAGTGCTGTGCGAGACTCGGCTGGCCAGATGGGGCCGCAGTTAAGGAGAGGAGAGTCATGTCGGATCGTGGAAACGAAGACGCAGAGTTGAAGCCGGGCGATAGCATTCAAAATCGCTATACGGTGGAGGGAAAGATCGGCAAAGGCGGTTTTGCGACCGTGTATATCGCCCGAGACAAGGTCATCGACCGACCGGTGGCCATCAAAGTGTTAAAATTAAGTCTCTCCTCCGGCGGTGATCCCGAAGAGGTCCAGCGGACTCGAAAGCGATTTCTGCGTGAGGCGCGCCTGGCCGCCAGGATCAGCCATCAGAGCATCGTGGACATCTACGACTTTGGTTTGCTGGCCAACAGCGACGCACCTTTCATCATCATGGAGTGTCTGGAAGGGCGAAATCTCTTCGACCAGATCCAGGGTGGGGGGCCGATGTCTCCGAGGTGGTTGCTGCCCAATTTTTGCGATCTTCTGGACGCGCTGGGAGAGG
>SKNI01000511.1 GCA_007120615.1 Myxococcales bacterium
CCAGGATATCGCGAGATCCTCTCTCACTGGAACGCTCAAAGGCGACCCGATCGCGCACCACGGTGATCACGCAATTAGAGAGCGTAAGATGGCGGGCCGATGAGCTAGACGGTTCACAGATAGCATCGCGAATTCGTTGGAGGGATTTTCGGTCCAGGGAGGGCTCCAGACTCAAAAATAGATGAGCAACCGTGGCGGTCGGGGCGGAGCGAAGAATCTCTCGGTCAAATTCGCGGGCCCCGATGCCGGTTGCGAATAAGCTGGCCTGCTGAGCGAGGGTTTCGGTGTGAACGTCGAGAGAGCGGGCCTCGGATTCCAGGTTGTCGATGGAGCGCAACACCCCGCGGACGCCACCCTGCAGAGCGTCGAGAGCGGGGAGGAGTTGGTGGCGGACCTGATTTCGGGCGTATACGTCGGTCTTATTAGTAGGATCGGTGATCCACTGAAGATCACGGCGGTCCGCGTATTCTTGAAGTTCGCAGCGGCGAAGATCCAAGAGGGGACGAATCAGACGAATGGGGGTCTCGCCGAAAGGAAAGGGGGTCTCGGCCGACATTGTCGTCAGACCCCGGATTCCAGCCCCTCGGGTGAGATTGAGCAGGAAGGACTCCACCCGATCGTCGCCGTGATGTCCCAGGGCGATCACTTCAATCCCCCGGCTGATGGCGCAGCGCGCAAGGGCTGCCAGGCGCCGCGATCGATATTGTTGCTGAGTCTTTGGGGCATCGATCCCGAGGGCGGGGCGAAGTTTCTCTACGTGGATCGTCAGGCCCAGGCTACGGGCGAAATCCCGACAGAATTGAGCGTCCTCTCCCGAGTCGGGGCGGACGCCGTGGTCGACATGAATCAATTCGGGAAGTGGTCCTCCCAATGTTCTGGCGCGCTGGAGGAGATCGACGAGCACCGTTGAGTCCAGGCCTCCGCTGAAGGCGACCAAGATCCGGTGTTCGGAGGTGAGGTTTGCTCGATTCAGAGCAGCGGTAACGGTTTCAATAGGAGCCATTTAATCAGACTCAGTTGACGTCGGGATCGATTTCCAGATCGGCTCGTCCCGTGTTCAGAAATGAGTGGATGGCGCCGGGGGGGATCGCAAGGCTCTTATCCGGTTCTGTGGGATAGCGAAGAGCGTTGATTGCCAGAAGATCACCATTTGGTCCAACGATGGGAGCCCCGAGTATCGCCGAGAAGGTGGTCAGAAAATAAAAAGAATATTCCGCTTCGATTCCGCTGGAATCCTGATAGCCCACGGGAATCACCGAGTTGCCTACGGCAGGACTAAATCCGAAGATCGAAGCCGGCATCGAGACGTCCATGTCGTGAATAACCAGGCCTTTTTCGGGAGCGGTGAGCCGGGGATCGTCGGAGGCGGTAAAACGAGCCAGGTTTACGTGAGGATCTCTCTCATCGATGTCCAGAGGCACCAGATCGGAGGCGTGTTTTTCGATGAAACTTCGATTGGACGCGGTGAAGTCTTCCAGGGGAACAGGGGAAGAGCGCCCGAGTCCCAGGTCTCGTTCGTTCAAGGTCTCTTGTGCCGAGTTGGTGAGGGCGTAGACCTGGTCGGCGCCGTCGAGCCAGTCGGCAGTGGTGATCAAAATGGGATCGCTTCCATCCTCCGACGCCGAAACCCAGAGGCCGTGGCCGCGATAGACCATCTCCGTCTGGCGATAGGGTCGAGGAGGGGTGTGGACGGCGATGATCTCGACAGTCGTGGAGTTGAGCAGCACCGAGACCTGACGCAATTCCTCACTTCCCAGCGCCTGAGGGAGGTCCGAGATGCTTCGCCGCGCCGAACTCGACGGCAGCCCGGGGCGATAATCGGGAAGTTCGTCGGGTTGGACCCGCTTGATGGTGACGTCGTCAAAGGAGCGAAATGCCGAGGGCGAGCGCTCTTCTCCCTCTTGATCCTCTTGAGCCAGGGCCGGGGTGGCGAGCAAAGAAAGAGCCAGCCCGATCGTGATAAAGGGTAGTGAAGATCGGCTCCGGAGGAGGGGGGTCATAAGAATTTCTTAAAAATAGAGGAGACGTTTTGCGTTTCTGGCGCACGGTCTGTAAAATAGACCAAGGTAGACGGTGACGCAAATTCCTCCCCGGCCGACAGGCAATGAGAACCATCGGGAAGATCAGGCGTTGCCGATGCATCGAAGATCGCCTCGGAAAGAGCGATCACGGCACTCCTTGACGAGAAGAGGAGCAAACCGTATCTTTCGTTGTCTGCTTTTGCGCCTGATTTTCTGTAGGTTGGAGCTGAAAAGCGCGAGAAGTCCACGACTTAGAGTCGATCACTGATCTGAATTACGTGCACGGAGCCATCTGGTGAAGTCCAAGAATCATAGTTTACGCGTCGCGCTGGTGTGGAATGGGACGATCTATAAGGAGAGCGTATTCTCCCAGACGAGCGAACCCATCATCACTATGGGGGACGACGATTCGAACCTCTTTTCTATCCCCGCTAAAGGCCTTCCCGGTTCCCTGGAAGTGTTTGAGCGTCAGGAAAAGGGCTACAAGCTCCGCTTTACCGACAAGATCGACGTAAGTCTTCATCTCAATGATGAAGAATACGATCTTGAGGATCTCATCGACGAGAACCGGGTTATCAGTACCGGAACCGAAGAGACCGAGGAAGGAAGAGCAACTCTCTACGAGATGGATCTCTACTTCGGCGACTGGGGTGTGCTGGACCTGGGTCAGATCAATATCTTCTTTCAGTTGACCGAGAAGTCCGACGTCGTCGCTGGCCGAGGACCAAAAGAGATGTTCGACGGGCCGCTGGTGATAAGCCTGCTTCTGGCGATGCTTTTGCACCTGGCTTTTCTGGTGGCCGCGTTTCTGCAGCCGCCACGAGCTGACTTTGAGGATATTGCCTATCTAGACCGCTTCGCGCGCTTTGCCGTTGATGACGTTATGGACGCGTTGGAGGAAGAAGAAGAAGAGGAAGAAGAGGACACCTCGGCGAAGAAGGCCGGCGGTGAAGAAGGCGAATTCGGTGATCCCGACGAGGAAGTAGAAGAGTCGGAGATTCCGGAAGTGGACGCCGAGATGCGAGACGAGATCGACATCGAAAATATCGGAATTCACGAAGCGCTGAGCCAGGACGTGCTGGGCGCCGGCCCGCTAGATAATCTTTTCGACCAGAGCGATGGATTTGACGCTACCATGGATGTGGCCATGTCCGGTGACGGCGATGCCCTCGATATCGGGCGCGGCGCCGGCGGAATGGGAATGCGCGGAGACGGCGGCGGCGGCGGTGGCGAAGGCTACGGACGCGTCGGCGGCCTTGGTGAAGTGGACACCGGCGGTGGCGGAGGAACGGGCGCAGCGGTTGGCCGCGGCGAACAGCGAGAAGTACAGGCTCAAATGTCGACCGGAGCACCGGCGGTTGGTGATTATTGTGACCCCGCCGATATCCGTCGAGTGGTCAACGCACGGTCCAACGCAATTCGCCACTGCTTCGAGCGCGAACTTCAGACCAACCCCACCCTCAGCGGTAATATTACGGCAAATTGGCGAGTTCAGCTCGACGGCTCGGTGAGTAACGCCACCGTCGCCGAGTCGACCATGGATAATCGCCGAGTAGAAGGGTGCATCGTTCGAGTTCTGGAGCGGATGCGCTTCGAAGAGCCCGACGGTGGTATCTGCATCATCAACTACCCCTTCGTCTTTACCGGTCTTCAATGACCTGAAGAGAAGTAATAAAAAAGGCCGGCTCCTCTCGGAGACCGGCCTTTTTTATTAGGTCAAACGCAATACTCTCAGACCTTCAGGACTCGACGGCGAGCATTTTGTCGAGCTCTCCGGTTCGCTTCAAGGCCTGGACATCGGTGAATCCACCGACGGACTGACCGTTGATAAAGATTTGAGGGACGGTTCGCTTGCCGCCGGTTCGCTCCAGAAGCTCGGCCCGAGCCTCGGCGTCATTGGTGACATCGATTTGTTCGTAGGTCACTCCGATCTCGTCGAAGAGACGCTTTGCCATATCACAATAGGGGCAATACTCGGTTCGGTAGATGACGATATCTGCCATGATAAAACTCCTGAGGAGGAAAGGATGAATCCGAAAGTAAGATGGTTTGGTCAGCAAAAGATTACAAGAAAGATCATCTAAAGAGAGCAATCAGGTCTCCAGATCTTGAAGTCGAAACGGCATCAGCGCGAGCATTGGATCGTGTTTGGCCAGTGCATGAAGAAAGCGAAGCTCGTTGATGGGTTCGGGGAGCAAGGTCGTGGCGGCTGATTTTCGAAGCAGAGCCGGGAAGTTGACCTTTCGGTGGGGCCGATAGCTGAGTTCCGCAGAATCAGGAAGCTCCGCCATGGTGCGAGCCAACTCGACGGCGTCATCAAAGCCGCCGAGATGGTCGACGAGATGGCGCCGATGGGCGTCGACGCCGGAATAGACGCGGCCCCGGGCGTAGCGATGGAGGCGGCGCCTGGGAAGCTGGCGTGCTTCTCCGACACGACGCAAAAACTGGCGATAAAAAGAGCGAGCGTCGTAGCGAAGATTGTCCAGAACTTTTTCAGAGAGGGGCTCGGCGAGACTTTCAAAGAGGCCGGTCTCATGGCGTTGAAAACTCTCATTGGCGATTCCCAACTTCTCGAGAGCTCCGGGAAAGGCAAATTTTCCGGCGATGACTCCAATGGAACCGGTGATCGAATTGGGCTGGCAGATGATTCGGTCGGCGGCGACGGCCATATAATAGCCACCGCTGGCAGCGACGTCGCTGCAATAGGCGATGGTCGGTTTCTGACGACGAAGGCGCCGAATTCCGTCCCATAATAACTCGCTGGCCAGCGCGCTGCCACCGGGAGAGTTGATATGGAGAACGACAGCACCCACCCGACGGTCTCGGGCCAGGGAGAGGAGTACAGGCAGGACCTCCTGGGGGTCGATGGTAGCCGCTGATTGCCCGGGGATCTCCATATCGGGCATCACGATCATTCCACTGAGATCCATGGTCACGATCGACGGAGGGCGTCGAAAAAGTGGAGTCCAATGAAAGGAGCCGGGATGGGAACTGAGGTAATCCTTTGCGGTGGTCACGGCGATATTTGGTGCATCGTTTCGGAGTTTTTCTTCCTCCGATTCTTCAGCGGGGTCTATCGCCCGCGGAGGAATGGTGTCCTGAAAATCAGCTCCTTCTTTGATCCAGCGATCGACGAGGGGGCGCTGAATCCGAGCATCAATCAGGTTGCGGACCAGAGCCTGGCGGTCATCGAGGGGCATCCGTGAGAAAGTATCCTCCAGCGAAAGGGCCGAGAGCGAGCGGCTCTTGATCAGGGTCTCTTCCCGAATGGTGGAGAGGCTGTCTAATAATTGACCCATCATCAGGCGCAGGGGTGGGGTTCCCTCAGCTTTGATGAATCGGTGGGCGGCTGCTTTGAAGGGACCGATATGGACGAATTGGGCAGCGACGCCTAACCTTTCCAGAAGGGGGGCGGCGAAATATTGGTCGAAGCGTTGCCCGAAGAGATATAAGCGTCCTCCCGGGGTCATCAAGACATGATCGGCGGCGCAGGCCAACTCGTAGTCACGACCCGTGATCGAATGGGTATGAAAGACGATCGACTTACCACCGGTGCGAAGCTGGTCGATGAGCGCTCGAAGATCGGCGGTTCGGGCGGGACCGGTTGCCAGGCTGTCGGCGGTGACGATCACTCCCTCAATCCGGGGATCGTCGGCCAGGATCTGGATATCCTCTCGCAGTTCGAGGAAAGAGCGCTTATCCTGAAAATAGGCCGCCAGTCCGACAGCAGGCCCGAAGGCCTGGCGAGGGGTTAATTTGACTCGGATCCACTTTCGTTTTTTCCGAGTCAGGATATGACCGAGCCAGAAGAAAAATAATTTGATCCCGTGGAGTAGGATCTTGAGAAAATTCCAGATCAGCGCGAAGGGCGCACGCAGCATGACCATCCTTGAGTTCAGAAGTCAGAGTTGCAGAGAGCAATACTGTAGTGATCGTCGACGTCGGTGTCGAGGGCGACTGCTCTGGATATCGCGGTTATTAGCGGGCTTCGCTCTTATCTCGGTGGTGGGCTGGGGGTGCGTGGTTACGGCAGATTGCGATCAATATGTGGGTTGTCCCGACGACTCGGTGTGCTATCAACAACAATGCTTGCCGCAATGCTCGGACCAGGAGGATTGCAACGACGGTCTGCAATGCGCTCCGTGTTACCAGGGGGATAGCACATCTGGAGACGGGCGGTGCCTTGGGGAGGTAGCAAATGCATGTGTGCAGGACGATGGCAACGGGGAAGAGGAGCAATCGGAAGCGGATGACGAGTCCTGAATAGCTAGATACTCGCCAGTTTGAGGGTGCTTATGGGTCGAATGATCGACGTGGAGGTCAACGAAGAGCGCATCAAGATCAATTTCCCTTACGAGCGGGAATTGGTCGACGTGGTGCGAGCTCTGCCGGACCGCTGGTACGACAATCGAACGAGAACCTGGTTTGTTCCGCTGCAACATCTCAATTATGTGATCCGTCGACTCGACGGATATCACTTCAAGTTCTCCGAGCGATTGCGCACCCTTCGGGCAGCGAAAGAGGAGAGCCTTGATGCGGCAGAGGTTCCTGCCCTGGCTGAGATTCCCGAAGGAACCTGGACGATCAGTGGCCTCAATCAGGCGGCTCAGAGAGCGTTAAAGGAGCGGTTTGATGATTCGGTCTGGGTGGTCGGTGAATTGCAAGATTTCGACAAGAATCGGGCCGCAAAATATCGCACATTTTTCTTTGACCTCGTGGAGCGTCCCTTCGCCGGAGCCAATGAAATCGCTCGACTAAAGGCCGTTCTCTTTGAGCAAGACCGCCGGGCCATCGAAAAACAGCTGCGGGAGAGCGATATTGAATTGCGTGATGGTGTAGCCGTTCGTATCTGTGGCAAGATCGATCTCTACCCCAAGAATGGGCGCTACCAGATCGTGGTAAAAGATATCGATCCTGCCTACACCGCCGGCGAGATTGAGCTGAATCGGGAACGGGTATTCCAGGCGCTTAAGAGAAAGGGGATCGAAGAGAATAATCTGAGCATTTCGTTGCCGGTATGTCCCTTGAGGGTTGGTCTGATCACCAGCTTTGAGAGTGATGCTTATAACGATTTCATTCATCAATTAAAGCAGAGCGGCAAGGGGTTTGACGTCGTGGTCCACCATGCCAATGTACAGGGGGTCCACACGGAGAGTTCCGTATTGCGGGCGTTGAAGTATTTTGAAGAGAGAGCCCAGGATTTTGATGTGGTGGCGATTGTGCGAGGAGGCGGGTCGCGGTCCGATCTGGCTTATTTTGATACCGAAGAGATTGGCGAGATGGTCTGTCGCTACCCACTGAAGGTGATCTGTGGGGTGGGACACCAGCGCGATACCTGTCTGCTCGACCTGATAGCGAAGTCCACTAAAACCCCGACTGCGGCAGCGGAGATGCTGGTGCGTCAGGTCGACGCATTTACCACTTCGCTTCAAGATACGTACCGCTCGATCGCGACAATAAGTCAGACCCGTTTGGCCCGTGCGGGGCAGCGATTGCTGAGAAATGGAGCGCGCCTTGAGAGAGAGGTCACCCGACGCCTGAATCAAGCACGCCGACAACAGGACCAGTTGGAGTCGTCGATCGGGGAGAGTGCACGGGCGAAGATGATCGATGCCCGCCGGGTAGTGGATGTCCAAAAAGTGAGACTGCAGACCGCATCAAGTCAGCTTACGGGACGGAAAAATCATGAAATCCGTCGAATGCGCCATGACCTCTCCATGCGACGACTCTCTCGGGAGTTGGAGCGTCGCCGGAATCACTTAGTCCGGGAGACAGAACGCCTCACAAAGGGGGCGAAGCGATCGACGGAGACCGAAAAGAAGAAGATAGACAACCTCTCGGAGCATCTCGGCCTCCTCGATCCCAGACGAATTCTGGATCGGGGCTTCGCGATGCTCCGCGGTGAAAGCGGAGTCATCGCTTCCATCGCCGATCTCAGGGTTGGCGAGGGCTTTGATGTGATTGTATCGGATGGCGAAATTCGCGCCCAACGGCTCGAAGATGAAGATAACCAATAAGGATAGAAGATGACCGCAGAACAACCAGAAGTCCCCGAGATCAACGATCTCAATTACGGTGAAGCTCTCGAAGAACTCACCTCCATTCTGGAGGCCATTGAGGAGGATCGGTTCGACCTCGATGAGCTGGGCGAACGAGTGGGACGGGCGGCCAGCCTTATTCGGCTATGCCGCCACAAGATCGATGCCACCGAGATTCAGATCCAGTCGATCATCGAAGAGTTAGACGACGACCAATGATCTCCGGTGCTACCGGTGGAGGGCTCAGAGGACGTGCACTCGGAAGGTAGCGACCACTCGAAATTTGGCGTCATTATTGGGCGCCGATCCCGAAGCCGTGGTGCGAAGCCGCAGCCCCTCCTCGGCGTAGGGCTTCAGATCCACATCTTCATCGATATCGAACTCAAATCGGTTCTCCCCGGTAGGCACGGGATCTC
>SKNI01000371.1 GCA_007120615.1 Myxococcales bacterium
GGCCCTGCAGCAGGCTCGCGATGAAGCCGTACAGGCCAATCTGGCGAAGAGCTCCTTTCTGGCCAATATGAGTCACGAGCTTCGTACCCCGTTGAACGCCGTTATCGGGTATTCGGAGATGATCCAAGAAGAGATCGAGATGGAGCAATCCGAAACTCCTTCGGCCCCGATGACGGAATTTCTCCCCGATCTGGGGCGGATTCGAAACGCCGGAAAACACCTGCTCGCGATCATCAACGATATCCTGGATCTGTCGAAGATCGAGGCCGGGAAGATGTCGGTCCACCCGGAAGTCTTTGACCTCACGGATCTGCTCGAGGACGTCGTCGCCACGGTGCAGCCCCTGGCTCAGGATAATAATAATGCCCTGGAGTTGAGCCTGGAGGACGACCTCCGATTTATGACCTCTGATTTCACAAAGATTCGACAGATTCTCTTCAATCTGTTGAGCAATGCCTGCAAATTCACCAGCGACGGCACGGTCTTTTTGCGGGCCCGGCGGGAGTCGGACTGGATCGTATTTGACGTCGAAGATACGGGCATCGGAATGAGCGAGGAGCAGATCCAGAAGATCTTTGAAGCCTTTGTGCAGGCCGACTCCTCTACGACCCGGCAATTCGGTGGCACGGGGCTGGGGCTGACGATTACGCGTCAGTTCTGCCAGCTGCTCGGCGGGAAATTGGAGGTGGAGTCTGAAAA
The DNA here is from genome assembly GCA_007120615.1 of Myxococcales bacterium. Lineage (GTDB taxonomy): Bacteria > Myxococcota_A > Bradymonadia > Bradymonadales > Bradymonadaceae > SKNI01. The sequence continues at coordinate 700 of SKNI01000371.1, forward strand.
GGGAGAGGGCACGACCTTCACGGTTCGCGTCGCCGCCGATTTGATCGCCGCCCTGAAGGGAGAATCGCTGGCCGCCGCCGTCGTCGGGTCGTCAAATCCGGCGCTGGAGTCGACGACCGGGTCGAATTCGGAAATGGGTGGGCAGACCGTACTTGTCGTCGACGATGATCCCGTCGTTCGCGATCTGCTGCGTCGCACACTGGAGATGGAGGGCTTTGTCGTCGTCACCGCCGCCAGCGGCTCGGAAGGGCTGGCCCTGGCCGAACAACTCGAGCCCTGCGCCATTACCCTGGATGTGATGATGCCCACCATGGACGGCTGGAGCCTCCTGGTTCATCTCAAAGAACACCCTCGGCTGAGTACCATCCCCGTGATCATGGTCACCATGGTCTCCGAGGCCGCCCGGGGCTACGCTCTGGGAGCCGACCATTATCTGGTCAAGCCCGTGGATCGTCAGTCATTGGTGAAGCTGCTTCGACCGTATCAGGGAGACGCCGAAGAGCCCCCCGGCCGGGCCCTCGTCGTCGAGGATGACGAGGCCACCCGAGAGCTTTTCCGACGCACGTTGGAAGGCGTAGGGTGGCAGGTCCAGACGGCCTGCGACGGCGAAGAGGGGCTGCAGGCACTCAGTCAGGCGGGGCCCGATGTAGTGGTTCTGGATTTGATGATGCCCAGGGTCGACGGCTTCGAGTTTTTGCGCCGGTTTCGCAGCGACCCGAAGTTTGCCAACACCCCCGTGGTGGTCGTGACGGCGAAGGAACTCACTCCAAAGGAGCGACAAACCCTGGAGGATGGTGTCAACGAAATCCTCACCAAGGGCAGTGTCGGCCAGAAGCAACTCCTGGAGGAGGTTCGCCGAATGGTCGCCCGCAGCACCGACCGGGAGCGTCACGCAAAGAAGTTGGACTCTGTGGTTCCGTGATCCAAAAGTCGACCGCGTTTCGGGGGGAGCTTTAGCTGACAAGGAAAAGCGCTTTTTTTGTGCGAGGACAAGGATGTCCACGGCGCCAGGCTTTATCAAAGACCGGACATTTGTGGGTCGGCTGATTGACGAGTGTCCGCCGGGATCTCTGGCCGCGCCGAAATGATCGGCGCGGCCATGGTTCGAGTATCAGCAGCGACTACTGGGATTCGGAGAGGGTTCCCGCCCTCCAATTATAAGTATTGATCGTAGTTCTCTCGTAACCACCGCTAACGGAGGAATTGGAGCCGGAGGCCTCGTTGCTTGATCCGCCGCTGATGGAGGAGGAGATGCCGGAGGCCATGTTGTCCCGTCCACCGTTGACGGAGGAGGCGATGCCGGAGGCCACGTTTTCCCGTCCACCGCTAACGGAGGAGGAGTTGGCGGAGGCCACGTTGTCCCATCCACCGCTGACGGAGGACAAGGTGCCAGAGGCCGCGTTGGTTAATCCGCCGCTGACGGAGGAATAATTGCCAGAGGTGGTGTTGCCTGATCCGCCGCTGACGGAGGAGGCGATGCCGGAGGCCACGTTGAAAACTCCGCCGCTGACGGAGGAGTATATGCCGGAGACCGAGCTTCTGAATCCGAGGACCAACCCACCGGCCGAGGAATAGTTGTGGTAGGGGCCTATGACGAGATTATGAGAGCCACTTTTGTCGCTGGCTACAAGTCGTGCTTCGTCGTAGCCGACGATGAGGTTTCCGAGGCCGTTGACGCTTGAAGTGGAAAAGTCGCCGGTGTCATCACTTCCGTCGGTGGAGCCGAGACCGTTTCGAAGGTGGAGATTGACCTCTTCGAAGACCAACGATGTGTATCCGTTGATGGTGGTGCGCTCTATATCCTGGGTCAGATTTTCGAGGGCCGTGATATCGCTGGAGTTTTCAGCGATAGCGCTGGCATTGCTCGAGAGATTGGCGGTATTGGTGGCGACCGTACTCTGGAGCGCTTCGAGGTCTGCCCGGTCGGCCTTGTCGTCGGCAATAGCACTCTGTAGCGCATTAAGGTCGGACTGGTCGACTTTGTCGGCCAGGGCCGCCTGCAATTGGCTGACCTGCTGGCTGAGCTCGGTGAGCGCCGCCTGGAGATCGGTGGCGGCGAGGTTGGTTTCCGAATTTTCGAACTCGATCTCCGAGGCATTCGAGCTGACGACGAGGTCATCGGGATGTATGCCCTGGATGGTCTGTGCGTCGTTCGCACTTCCCGCTCTCATTGCGTAGGGAACGGACTCCACAGGCGTTCGCGGGCTGAGCGTCTCTCCATCGATGTTGATTTCGAGCCAGTAGTTATTGCCGTCGAAGACACCTTCGAGAGACTGCGTGGTGCCCAGGGAAGCCGAGAAGCTTCCGGAGACGACGTCGATCGACGCCATCTGCTCGCTCCATACTTCGTTTCCACCGGATTCGCCGTCGTAGATGCGAAAGGTGGCCTCCACCACATCATTCACCGGCTCGCCGCCGGCGGTGGAGAGGTTTCCGTGATAGGTCATCGTCTGTGGCACGGCGGCCAGCGCCGACGAAGAGACCAATAAAAATAGCATCGTGACCAGCGGGGCGATCCAATAAGACATCTTCATTTTTAGGCTCCTTGTTGTTCCCAGGAGAGAACGTTGAGTGGGGTAATTCCAGTGGATTACATTTCTTGGGTCATTCTCTGATTTAGTCGACCCCTATGGTGGGCGGGGTTTGCTCGAGCCTGAAGCTGGCCGAGCTGCTCACCGTGGCGGGCATATTCGGCGCCAGGCCACCGGAGAGCGTAAAGCTGCTGCTCATCGACATGCCGCCCGAGGGCGCCAGGTGGCCCTCGAGCACAAGGCTCCCATCGCCGGGCTCGCCGGTGTCGGGCTCGCCGGTGTCGGGCTCGCCGGTGTCGGCATCAGCGTCGATATACCCGCCTGTGTCGGGCGCATCCGTGTCGGCGGGATCGCTGGAGCAGCCCGCCGATGCGACGAGCAGACATAGACATAAAAATGCGCCCGATGTGTGTGCGCTACAGATATTCATGAGACCCCTTGCTTGAGTTAATATGGTGGAAAGACAGTTTTACCAGAGATGTTACGGTATCATTCTAAGATGTGGAGTTCTCTTTCCTGTGTCAATAGGAGCCATGGGCAATGCTCTTTCTGGACTTTTTCTAACGGGGGACGCCGGATATCGCTCGGTTGGAGCAAATATTCGCTCAACAAATTCGCAAATCGACAAAACTGTTGGCGCCGATAACATCCTTGTTATCGCTAAGGAAAAGCGCTTTTTCTTGTGCGAGGACAAGGATGTCCACGGCGCCAGGCTTTATCAAAGACCTCGGAAGGTTCGAGGATGGTCGTCAACCCGGCGACTACGGGACTGCTCAAGTTCCCGGCGCCCGAGCTAACCGGTTAGATCGATCCGGACGGCTCAGAGAGCACCTCAAGTCCCGCAAAAGGTGGCCCCCACGCATTGATCGGGCTCCGGGGGCAGTGCGAATCGATGGTGGGCGCTTCGATACGTAAAGGGTTCGCTCAATACATCGTGGAGTTCGTGAAAGGCCGTATAATCCTGGTGTTCTGCGGCCTCTTGGAGAGCCTCTTCGACGAGATAATTGCGAGGAATGAAGACCGGGTTTTCTGCGGCCATCATCTCCAGGCTCTCGTGGAGGTCCAGGGGAGCGTCATCGAGATGGGCCTTAAGGCGCGCAAGCCAGGGATCGAAGGCTTGATCCAGGGAGAAGAGTTCCTCAGCCAGGTCCTCGTGCTCGGTTTCGGTGGAGAGCTGAGCCATGAGTCGTCGAAAGGTGAGGGTATAGTCGGACCTGGTGTCTGCCATCACCCCCAGGAGGTCTTCGATAAGCGGCCAGTACTCGTCGCGATAGGGACCGAGCCCCAGTTTTCGTGCCATACCCTTGCGGTAGGCCTTGCGAAACCTGTCGGGGAATGCGTCGACGACGGCCTGCGCTTCGTTGAGAAAGATGTCTTTTGCTTCGTCACTGTCCGCTTCGGCGCCCACTGCGACGAGCAGAGACTGGGCCAGTCGGGAGAGATTCCACTGGGCGATGGCCGGCTGATTGCCGTAGGCGTAGCGGCCGTAGCGGTCGATGGAGCTAAATACCGTCTCCGGGTCGTATTCATTCATAAAGGCGCAGGGGCCGTAGTCGACGGTCTCTCCGGAGAGAAGCATATTGTCCGTATTCATCACGCCGTGGATAAAGCCAAGCAATTGCCAACGCGCCACCAGCTCGGCCAGTCGATCGGCGAAGGCATCCAGGAGCGCAATGAACGACTCCCGTTGGAGCTCCGGATAATGCCTGTCCATCGTGTGATTTAGGAGCAGTGCGATGGCCTTTGCGTCGCCCTGAGAGGCGAAATACTCAAAGGTGCCGATTCGAATATGGCTCTTCGCCACGCGAACCAGAACCGCGCCCGGGAGCGCTCGCTCACGAAGAACGGTATCGCCCGTGCTGGCGGCAGCCAGGGCGCGGGTGGTGGGCACGCCGAGGGCGGCCATGGCCTCGGCCACCAGATACTCGCGCAGCACCGGTCCCAGCGGGGCGCGTCCGTCACCGCTTCGCGAGTAGGGCGTTCGCCCCGAGCCTTTGAGTTGAATGTCGAAGCGCTGGCCATCGTCAGCGACCACCTCCCCGAGCAGAAGGGCGCGCCCGTCGCCAAGGCGGGGGACCCAATTGCCAAATTGATGGCCCGCATACACCATGGCGATAGGCTCTGAGCCCTCCAGAAGTTGATTTCCCACGATGAATTGTGCCCCTTGCTCCGATCGAAGCCACCGGGGATCAAAGCCCAGCCTTCGGGCCAGCTCATCGTTGACCTTGATGGTCTGCGGCGCCGACACCGGCTCCGGTTCTCGGGGAGAATAAAACCGGGAGGGGAGGGCGGCGTAGGTATTGTCGAAGTTGATATTCATTCGTCAGGCCTGCTCCGGTGCTCTTCGTTATTATGGATCCCGCGGACGACGTCGCTTGCATACGTATATTGGACGTCGAAAGGAAGGGCGCAATGGACTTTTGAGAATAACAATTGGTGAGCGCGATTTCTTTCACTATCCGCCGTTGCGCTACGATAATTTCGACGAGCGATCCCATTGCAAAATTGACTCTTCGGGACGGATCGCGAAGAGGCATTGAGCTCCGAGGTTGCATTTAGTATAATCTCGATTATGATAATTGATATTATGCTAATCTCCCTTTGCGAGATCGACCATGGGATCAGCTACATTCATTGGGCGCCAGCAGGAACTCTCAGCGCTTCGCAAGGAACTCGATCGAGGCCGGTCCTCGCTGATTATCGTCTATGGTCGCAGACGGGTTGGAAAGTCGACCCTGCTCGCTCGTGCGACTGAGGCTCGGGATACGATTTTCTATCAGGCTACCCAGGTGCTCGGGTCGATGAACCTGGACCTGCTCAAAGAGGAAGTTCGGCGTTCACTCGACGAGGACGATCCGGTTCTCGAGGGCATTGAACACTGGGAGGCGTTGCTCACCTATATCGTTGAGCTCGCCGCGGCCCGTCGGGGACTGACCCTGGTGCTCGACGAGTTTCCCTATATCTGCGAGACGGTGGAGGCACTTCCCTCTATCGTGCAGAAGGTATTCGACCGTGCAAGTGCCCGGGGAGTCGACTTTAATCTGGTCTTATGCGGCTCCCAGATCTCTTTTATGGAGGAGCTTCTCGGGGAACGAAATCCGTTGCGGGGACGGCAGACCCATGAGTTGGAGTTAGCGCCCCTGTCGTATCGTGAGGCGTCGCGGTTCTTTCCCGGATGGACACCGGAGCATCGGCTGGCAGCTTATGGGGTGTTTGGTGGAATGCCCTTTTATTTGCAGCTTTGCGATCCGGGCAGATCACTTCGCGAGAATATCGAGGAGGTCATCCTCCAACCAGGTGCGCCGCTGAGCAACGAGGCTTCTAACGTCCTTCGCGCCGAGCTGAATGCCCCGACCCGGTATGCCAGCATCCTGGAGGCCATTGGGAGTGGTTGCACGACCACCGGCGATATCCTCGGCCGAGTCCGGGACATCTCGGGAGGCAGCGCGTTGGCGCCGTATATTTCCAAGTTAGAGGCGTTGCGCTTGATTCACATCACCCGCTCGTTAGACGCCAGCCCTAAAGCGCGTAACCGACGCTATTATATCACAGATCCGTTTCTGGCCTTCTGGTATCGCTTCGGCCTTCCAAATAGTTCTGCTCTGGCTACCGGTCATGCCAGCGACGTCTACGAATACGCGATTGAGCCGCATTTTAATGATTATATGGGGGAGATATTCGAGTGGATTGCCCATCAATTTATCGCCCATTATGGCAATGAGATTCTCCCCGCAGCGACAAAGGAGATCGGTAAAATATGGGGGGCAGACTACGATATCGACATCGCCGCGACTCTTCTCGATGGCGCAGTGGTATGCGGCGAGTGTAAGTGGTGGTCCTCGTTGGTCGGGGTGAACGTATTGCGAGAGCTTAGAGAAGACTGCGAGAAGATGGACTACGGCGGGAACGCGCCGGCAGTTCATCATCTCCTGGTATCGAAGTCTGGTTTCTCCGACGAACTCATGGAAGAAGAACTCCAATCCGAGTTCTTGCATCTGCTCTCGATGGGCGAACTTCTCGGCGAAGGGTGAATCAGAGAATTCCTCTCCACCGTACCATCGCACGTTACGATGCGTGGCCCGGTGGTTTTTGTCGGCGACCATTATCAGCCCCGCGCGACGGGTAGACGAATGGTGAGACGCCTCGTTGCAGAAGTCGATCGATTCCGGCACCACCGATGATCTGGAATCCTGCACGAGCCATTCGGAACGGCGTTGACGATGTGCTCGTCGGCGTAGTCGAGCGTGACGGGAAGGCGTTCCTGGAGGCCGTCTTTGCCCCTGACTACGATGACTTAAGTATCTTGAAATCGTTCATAAGAAGAGACCATACCATTGAAGTCTCGCTCGACGATGCCACGGCGGACCGTCCGGCATCGTACCGTCAGGATTGCGGGAGGGTCGTGATCGAGCCCCGGGAACTCGCTCATCGAAGCGGTTCAGCAAAGCGCGTCGAGGCACCGATCGATGCGGAGCGTTTTCTGGCAGGACTCCTATTGCGTTATTCAGAGACATCGGATCAGAGCCGAGAACTCGACGCCTGGAATACGGCCCGGGCGATAAGTCAGGGAGGATTCGGCGACGACCTGGGCTGGCTGCAGAAGATGGCAGAAGACGACGACCTCGACGGCTTCAACCGACTTCAGGCCACCCAGGTGCTCTATTATCTAAGTGACGAGGAACTCGGAGAGGTGAGCGAGGAGGCCGCTCGGATCATCGAAGGCCTGGATGCCACTCAGGTATCCCGGGAGTGGATGGCGATTATGGCGAGTCTTCAAGACCTCAACGATTACTGAACCAGAGCTCGGTCTGATCCCCCAGGCAAGCCTGGGGGTTGGGCGGGAGCTGGGCTACGCAGGTGGCAAGCCACCGCTCCGCCAGGAGGGCGGTGGTGGCTGCGCTGCCAGACGTTGGTAGACCAATATAATACTTCCAACCACGGTGTCTTTGGCGCCGAGGACATCCATGTCCTCGCCTAACAAGAAAAGCGCTTTTTTCTACGGCGATGATATGGGTGTCATCGGCGCCAAACTCTGTATAGCGGTTGCGGCGGATAGCGTTCAGAGATGTATTTCGTCCGATGTGTCCCATGAACAGACGGGGACGTCCGCATCCAGCAAAAAGCGCTTTTTCCGTCGATCTCACCGGCCCCGGCCTCAAGAAGATTGGCGCCGATGGTCGCATTATCATGGGAGGCGACTATTCACTTTCGAGAGCATGGGCA
>SKNI01000430.1 GCA_007120615.1 Myxococcales bacterium
CTTCAGCGGTCCTGGAGCGACAACTCACGGCCTTTACCTTTGACCGGTGGGCGGCCAGCGGCGTTGCCCCCAACGACCTCCCCCGCCGACTGGGCGACGTCCTGGACAACCTGGCGCGAGCGTCGAGCGGCGGCTTCCCCCATAATCTGATCGCCTATCTCGACGCTCACGCCGACGAATTATTGGCCGACTTCCAGGCCCTCTTCGACCAATACCTCACCGCGCAGGCTCGCCAGTATTTGACAGAAGTGATTAGCGGCGGCGATCCCCGGGGCCCCTTAAAAGTGCGCATCCTCGATGCCTTTCAGGAGGCCCACAAAGACCGCAGCGATCACACCCATTCCCTTCGAGAGATGCAACGACGCATCAAGAAGCTAAAGGCCGAGCCCGTCCTCGGTGACGACTCCAAAAAAGATATGGAGTCCGCCGAAGAGGAGAGCCGCGCGACCCGCGCCCTGGTGGCTCAGATCAACGGCCGAGACACGATGGAGTTTCTCACCACCCGGGGACTCCTGCCGAATTATGCCTTTCCCGAAGCGGGGGTGACCCTGCAATCGGTGATCTGGCGAAAGCGCGGCGAGGAAGAGCGTGGAGATAAGAAGTACATAACGTATAAATATGAATTCGAGCGGCCTGCAAGCTCGGCGATCCGCGAATTTGCCCCGCGTAATTATTTCTACGCCGGCGGCCGTCAGGTCGAGATCGACCGCATCGCCGTGGACCGCGAGCGGATCGAAACCTGGCAATTCTGCGACGTCTGTCATTTCGCCGAGAAGGTCGTCGGCGATAAATCCGACAAGACGAGCTGCCCTGAATGTCAGAGCGAGGGCTTCGGAAACGCCGCCGGCCAGATCTACAAAATGGTTCGCCTGCGCCAGGTCTACGCCAACACCCACGACCGCGACAGCCGGATTAGCGACGACAAAGAAGAGCGAAAGCCAAGGTTCTACAACCGGCGCATGCTGGTCACCACCCCGGGGCCGAGCCAGACGAGCTGGTCCATCGACGACGAGACCCGGCCCTTTGGCTACTCCTATATTACGAAGACCCGCTTTCGAGAGATCAACTTCGGGGAGCATACCAGCGACGGCGAAGTAGGCACGAGCGGAAGAATCGCGGGCTCCGAGGAGATCCGACAGGGCTTCTCCATCTGCGCCGACTGCGGCATGGTTCAGCCCGACTCCCGCAAAAAGAATAAAGAGCGAAACCACAGCTACGGGTGTGTCAGCCGCCGTCGAAACCACAAAGAGAAGCTCGAGGATTGCCTCTTTCTCTACCGGGACTTCGACGCCGAATCGATCCACGTGCTTTTGCCCTTTGCCAATCGCCCGGGCTACGAGACGAAGCTCCACTCCTTCGTGGCCGCATTTCAGATGGGCATGAAGGACTTCTTCGGCGGCCGCGTCGACCACCTGGAGGCCACGGACTTCACCGACCAGGGCCCCGAGGGCAGCGGAATGCGCCAATTTTTGGTGCTCTACGACCGGGTCCCTGGAGGCACGGGATATCTAAAAGATCTGATGCTCCCCACCGAGGACGGCCGCTCTCGATTCTTTGTGATCTTTGAGATGGCGCTGAAGAAGCTCGTCTCCTGCACCTGCAGCACGGACCCCGAAAAAGACGGATGCTATCGCTGCCTCTACGCCTATCGAAATAGCTTCGAGATGACCGAGACCTCCCGGGAGGTGGCCATCGAGATCTTAAGCGAGCTTCTGGAAGTGGAGGATAAGCTCGAAGAGGTAGAAAACCTGAAACATATCAGCGTGACCGGCCTCCTCGACAGCGCGCTGGAAGCCCGGTTTGTCGACACCCTGAGAAGGCTCCCCGAATCGTCGCTTAAAAGAGACATCGTCCAGACCATCTCCGGCTATACCTATCAGCTTCAGGATAAGAAGTGGGAGATTTTGCCCCAGCGAAAACGGACCAGCCAGGATGGTCTGGCGACGAATGTGTCCATCGACTTTCTCTTCGACGCTGCCTCTTCTGCCGACGAAGGTCTTCCCCTGGCGGTGTTCACCGATGGATTCGAATATCATAAAAATCGAGTGGGTCACGATTTCTTCCAGCGAATGGCCCTGGCTCAGTCGGGTCAGGCTTATACGTTTTCCATCACCTGGAATGACGTGGAGTCGGTGGAAAAAGCGATGCCCTCCTTCGCCCATGAGTTGCTCAATCCCAACACCGAGTCGATGAGCGCGACGGTATTCGAAAAGTTATGCGAGCACTTCGGGGGAGCCGCTTTTCTGGGTTCGGGGCGCTCCAACGCAGCCGACGAAACGACGATGCAATGGCTCCAGCGTTTTCTGAAGGCCGACGACGGAGCGCGCCGCGACCGAAGCTGGCAGGGCTTTGCCATGGCCCTGGGAGCGGCAATGACCGGGCCCGGCGACCTCGCCAGTTGGAAAGAAGAGCTCTACGAATATTGCCCGTCTACTCTGCGAGAAGTTCTCACCGAAGAGCCCACGGGTCGGCCGTATCTGGCGAGCCTGGAGGGCCCGGATGGGTCGACGCCGATTCGGATTTTTATATCTTTTGACCAGACGGCAATGAGTACATTTGATCCCGAGCATCTTCGGGTATTGGTCTGGCTCGACGACGCCCCGGAGCTTCGCGAATTGCCGGAGTTTCGAAAGACCTGGAACGGAGCGCTGCGGCTCTTCAATGTCCTTCAGTTTTTGCCCAACGCATTCTTCGTGACGTCTACCTCGATGGGCGAATACGACTTCGGAGAGTTGATCAGCAGTCGACCGAAGCTAGCAGGTCGGGCTCTGGAGATGGCCGAGGCCTATGATTGGAAGGAGCTCCGCGACGAGGTCTCCATGATCGATCCCACCTTTGGAGTGCTCGTAGACGAGCTCTACCAGCAGTCCTGTCCCATCGGGGAAGCGGGCCTGGTGATCGAAGATGCCCGCGGTTTCCCGGCCACCGGTCCCTCGGAGATCGGGTGGGCGGACCAGAAAGTAGCCCTGGTAGACTTCGACTATGACCCCGCTATGGCGGAGACGACCCGGAAAGAATTTAAGTCCCATGGCTGGACGGTGCTTCCCATCGCCGACGTCATCGCCGACCCTTCTATTTTGCTCGATACCCTCAACGAACGCTGAGTGAATCTTATGACGCCATTACAGGACACCTTTACGATCGCGATGTCCGATGAATTTCTCGACGCCTTGATGCAGGTGCCAAAGACCCAGCGCAAGAAGGTCCAGAAGTTCATCCGAATGTTTCGCCGAAACCCGACGATGCCGGGGTTCAACTACGAGACCATCGAAAATTCGGCAGACCCGAATATGCGCTCCGTGCGCATCGATCAGTCTTACCGGGCAATCCTGTTGGCCCCGAAGCAGGGCAATGTCTACGTGCTCCTCTGGGTGGACAACCACGACGACGCCTACGACTGGGCGCAGCGAAAGCGTTGCGTGGTTCACCCGGAGACGGGCAGCCTTCAGGTATTCTCGGTGGACGAGACCGAATACATTGAGCCCAGCGAAGTGGAAGACGACGAGGGGCCGGCGCCTCTCTTTGACGAGTTTCGAAGCCGGGAGCTACGCCGACTGGGCGTACCCGACGAGCTTCTGGGCGTGGTCCGGCAATTTCGCAGCCAGCAAGACTTAGAAGACGCCGCCGAGAGACTCCCCGACGAGGTCTACGAGGCCCTCTTCTGGCTCTCCGAGGGCGATGAATTCGAGGCCGTCCACCGGGCCGTGGTCATGCATGAGACTCCCACGGTGGACACCGAAGACTTCGCCGCCGCTCTGGACAACCCCCAGTCCCAGCGCCGCTTCGTCGTGGTCGACGACGAGAACCTGGAACAAGTCCTGGACGCCTCCATCGAAAAATGGCGCGTCTTTCTTCATCCCATGCAGCGAAAGATTGTGGAGTTAAATCTCGACGGAAAGTCGGGCTCGATTCGAGTCCTCGGCGGCGCCGGCACCGGCAAGACCGTCGTCGCCATGCATCGGGCGGTATATCTGGCAAAAGAGATCTTCACCGACCCCAGAGACCGCATTCTCTTTACGACCTTTACGAGTAACCTGGCCCAGGATATCGAGGCGAACCTCAAAAAGATCTGCGACGAAGAGACCCTGAAGCGGATCGAAATCGTCCACCTCGATAAATGGGTCGGCAATTTCCTGCGCGCTCAGGGCTACGCCAAAAAGATCCGCTACTACGGCTATGGCACGGAGCTCTACGACCTGTGGCAGGAAGCCCTTACCCTGAAGCCCGAGGACATCGACCTGCCCGCCTCGTTTTATCGAGAAGAATGGGAGTACGTCGTCCAGACCCAGGGCTGCTCCACGCTGCGCGACTACCTTCGGGCCCGCCGCATCGGCCGGGGCGTGGCCCTCAGGCGACCCCAGCGCCAGGCGATCTGGCAGGTCTTTGAGCTCTACCGAAACCTCCTCGACGAACGGGGCCTCCGGGAGCGGGCCGACGCCATCCGCGACGCCCGGCATCTGCTCGAAGAAAAAGGCTCCCTTCTGCCCTATAAATCCATCCTCCTCGACGAGGCCCAGGATATGGGCGAAGAGGCCTTCAAGCTGATTCGGGCCATGATCCCGGCGAGCTCCAATGATCTATTTATCGTCGGCGACGGACACCAGCGGATCTACCGAAAGCCGGTGGTCATGAAGCATTGCGGCATCAATATTCAGGGCCGAACCCACGCCTATAAACTGCGAATCAACTACCGCACCACCGACGAGATCCGCCAATTCGCCGTTCGCCTGCTGGAGAATATCGACGTCGACGACCTCGACGGCGAGGTCGACAATAGCGACGAATATAAATCCCTGATCCACGGCGAAGCGCCGATCATCAAGACCGCCGATACTTTCGACGAAGAGGTCGCCCATATCGTTTCGTTCGTCCGAGACCTCGACGAGAAAAAGCGCAAAGCCACCTGCCTGGTCGCCCGAACTCAGGAGCTCGTCGACCGCTACCAGAGCGCCATGAACGCAAATAACATCGAGACCTACTCCATCAGCCGCGACAGCTTCGACGACCGCAGCAAAGGAGGCCTGCGCATCGCCACCATGCACCGCGTAAAAGGCCTGGAGTTCAACAACGTCATCGTCGCCGGGGTCAACGCCGGGACCGTTCCCTATCAAAAACACCTGGACGACACCTCCGACGGCGCCGTCCGCGAGGATCTGGAGACCCGCGAACGAGCGCTCTTATACGTAGCCGTGACCCGAGCTCGTAATACGGTTCTCCTCACCTCTCACGGCACGCCGAGTTCTTTTTTGGAGTAAATTCTAACTACTTCAACCACACCGCCGTAGCCATCCGCCCGGTCCGTTGGTCGCGGCGATACGAAAAGAACCGCTCGTCGCTAAACGTACACTCGCCGCCGCCGGAGATATCGCTGACCCCGGCGCTCGTAAGTCGCAGTCGCGCCAGCCCATAAAGATCGGCCACAAAGCGGTCGTCGGGATTGGCCGGCGAGGGCTTGAAATGGGTTGTGGCTTTGGGGTGGGAGGAGAGGAACGACTGTCGGACCTCCGGGCCTACTTCAAAGACCTCCGGTCCAATGGCCGGTCCCATCCAGACCTGAATCTGGGACCGAGGAACCTCCATGGCCTCGATGGTCTGCTCCAGAACGCCTGCCGCCAGTCCTCGCCAGCCGGCGTGAGCGGCGGCGACGACGCTCCCGGCACGGTCGCAAAAGAGTACCGGCAGGCAATCGGCGGTCATCACCACACAGGCTATGCCGGGAACCCGGCAAAGGCTCGCATCGGCCTGTATTATTTCCGTCGTCTCCACGACCTCTGCCGCGTCCACCAGCCTGGTTCCATGAACCTGCTCCAACCATGCAAAACGAACGTCGCCCCCTGCCCTGCGCGTTAGAATCCGGCGGTTTTCTCGCACCGCATCGGGATCATCGCCCACATGAAGGCCCAGGTTCAGGCTGTCAAAGGGCTCCGCGCTGACTCCCCCCGCTCGGGTAGTCGACAACGCTCCGATCCCGCGCCCACCGATTCTCTCCAGCCACTTCTCGATCATAGTCATTACCTTCGCAAAAGCGGATTATCCCACTCTCCAGCCTCCGCAAAATCCACACTTATCGGCCCCGCGGGAGTCCCGAAATGACAGGTCCCCTGGACCTTCCAGGGAATCTGCGGTGACTCCAGAATCGGCCGCACCGCATCGCCGAGATCCACAAGCCCGATTCGAATCGGCACATCAATACGCTCACGTCCCTGCGCCGGAATCCGGGCGTTCGGCGTCGCCACGCCCTCGGCCAATTGCCTCCCAAAGAGGGCAACGCCCCAGTCCATCTGGTCCAGAGGAATCTCAAAGCTATTGGGATTTCTCAAATCCATGATCAGCCCCATCTCCAGGGCCTGAAAGGTCAGCGACCTCAAATCGAGCTGCCGCACGTGGGCCTGGGGCGCCGTGCAGGCTGCAAGAACCACGGCTCCTAAGGCCAACCCCAGCACGATCAGCACGATCCGACTTCTATTGTTCCAATAATTTTTCAACGTGCTCCTCCCTCAACGAGTTCGCATAGCCTCTGCCACTTCAGTACTCATATAGTACTCACAATAAGGCAAAAGGCTCCAGGACCGTGATTGGTCAATAGCCGGCCACGCCTCTAAAAGCCCGAGGCCTGGCTCCCTTGCGGCCGCAGTTTCAGGCCATAGGGGAGCTGTCGCCGTTGTTCAGGCGACTGAGGGGTCGTCGGGAGCCGCGACCACGTTCAACACGAGGTTTATGCTGATTCGCGACGACCCCTCCGTCCGAGCTCGCGCTCGGACACCTCCCCTTCGCCTGAACCCACTCGATCCGGAACAGTAATTATTGATAATTTTCAGTCGGTTATAGGGGATGCAACGGGCTTCAGGGCCTGGAACGAGTGAAGACCACGTGCTAGCAGGTCCGGGGCGAGTGAAGACTGCGGTTTAGCTGACTTGCAACGGCGTCCCCCGGGTGCCGGTCACAAAAAGCGTTCCCTCTACCCGGGGTGACAATGCCTCCGCACAGCGAAGGCGCGGCGTTTGAACTGCGAACGCCTTAAACGACGCGTAGGGATTGGGAGGTTCCGGCTTTGGAGGGCGGCGGGCCGGGGAAAGGCTCGGCGGGCATAAGAGATTTGAAGTGCCCGAAGTAAACGTAGGCGCAGCCCCGGTCATGCAGTTGCAGTTCCCAAGGCGCGCAGTTCAAGCCGCGCCTTCGCTGTGCGCAGGCCCTGTCACCCCGGGTAGAGGGGAGCGCAGTTAGCGACCCGGCACCCGGGGGACGCCGTCACTAGCCGGTAATACGTAGTCTTCACCCGCCCCAGGCCTGCTAGCACCTCGTCTTCACCCGCGTATCGAGCCGGGTAGGCCTGCGGGTTACCGACGACTGTCGAGCACGAGGATCCAACCCACTGAAAATCATTACTAATTACTGATCCGGAACGAGTGGGCTGAACGACGGCGAAAGGAGAGGCAGGCTTCGGGCTTGGTGGAAAGTGGTCGATTCTCGGAGTTGGCCTACTGGAAAGAGGGCGGTGGTCGGTTCCTGGGAATTCGAAGCGCCATATAGTTGTACAATCACAGCTCATTACTTGACCTTCGCCCCCACGATCTGTAAGAAGCAACCCGCATTATGCTCCATGAAAAGCACACAGGTTTTACCATGACCAATTCAACCTTTGAGCTCGATCTACTCAGCTTCCACGGGGAAGCTCTGGAATTCGACTTTGAGACGCCGGGAAGTTCGGCAAAATGGTTGCTCGATGACGCCAACCTCTCGGTGAAGATCGAAGAGGACGAGCCCTTCAACGCTAAGTTGCGGGCTCAACTGGTGGGAACTACCGTTCATATGGACGGTTTTGTCACCGGAACGTTTCATTATAAGTGCGGTCGCTGCCTGCAATGGCGGCGAATGGACCTTGACGAATCGGTGACATTCGTGTTGATGTCTCGCCCTTCCTGGGAGGAGAGATACGAAAATGAGGACGAAATTGTCCTCAATGAAGAGGATTTGGACGTCAGTTATTACGACGGAGAAGTCATCGATCTTCGACCTCTCCTTCGAGAAGCCGTCCTGCTTGAATTGCCGACCTTTCCCGTTTGTCCGGAGTCCGCATCCGAGCTTTGCGACGAAGCCTATGAGAAAGTGGTAGGCGATGAAGCGCTGGAAGAACTCGAGGCCAACTCCATCGATATTCGATGGTCGAAGTTGCAAGAGATTGACCTCGACAATGATGGCGACAGCTAATTTGCATTATTAACGAATACATCGGGGCCACCGGCTCCGACCGAAAGACACGGGATGCTCAAACTTAGTTGATCCCGACGTTTCAGGAGGTTCATCATGGCAGTGCCAAAGAAAAGAAAATCGCAAGCAAAGACCCGCTCCCGGCGGGCCAATCACGACAAGACAAAGGCCCCCACGCTTCAGCGGTGCCCGCAATGCTACGCACCCAAGCGCCCTCACCGGGCATGCATGGATTGCGGCTA
>SKNI01000345.1 GCA_007120615.1 Myxococcales bacterium
CGATAAGCGGCACCCCCCATCGCCTGCAAAAGACCCCAAAAACAGCGTCCTCTTCGGCGACCCGCAGGTCACACCAGAGGGCGAGTTCCAGACCACCGGCCACGGCGTGCCCGCTGATGGCCGCGATCACCGGCTTGGACAACTCCATTCGGGTCGGGCCCATCGGCCCATCACCATCGGGCTCGATCCGATTGCCTTTCCCCTCGGCAAATGCCTTGAGATCGGCGCCTGCGCAAAACGTACCTCCCGCCCCCCACAACACCGCGACCGCCGCATCGTCGTCCTCCTCGAACGCCAAAAAGGCCTCCGCCAACTTCCAGGCCGTCGGGCGGTCGACGGCATTTTTAACCTCCCGTCGATCGAGAATGATCGTCCACACTCCCCGGTCCCGTTCAATGGATACACTCATCTAATTCCTCGCCATTTTGGGCCTGCGCCTGGCCATCATCAGCGCCATCTTCAGGGCAAAACGCATCGAACCCTCGTCAGCGATGCCTTTTCCCGCGATATCATAGGCCGTGCCGTGATCCACGGAGGTTCGAATCACCGGCAGCCCAAGGGTAATATTGGCGGACTCCCCAAAGTGCAATAACTTCAGGGGGATCAATCCCTGGTCGTGGTATAAACAGACCACCGCGTCAAAGGGCTGTCGCCCGCCGGAAAACTTTGCAAAGAGGGTATCTGCGGGCAGGGGGCCGACCAGGCGAACCCCTTCTAGCTCCCGACTCCGAGCCACCTCCGCCAACGTCGGCTCGATGAGTTCGATCTCCTCACGACCCATATGCCCACCCTCTCCGGCGTGGGGGTTGAGCCCGCAGACCGCAATGGTCGGTTGCTCCAGACCGAAGGACTCTCGAAGGGACCGAGCGGTCACCTGAATCGCCTTTTTGATCGCCTGGGCCCGAAGAGCTCCGGCTACCTGAGCCAGAGCAATATGAGTGGTCACAAGACTCACCCTCAATCGGGGACCGGCCAGCATCATGACAACTTCGGGGGCATCAAAGTAGCGGGTCAGAACCTCGGTGTGCCCCTCTACGGGCTCCCCGATTTTTGCGAATAGCGCCTTATTCCAGGGGGCGGTGATAATGGCGTCGATATCACCACTCTTTGCTGCCTCCATGGCTCGATTCAAGGCTGCCCGTTGTATCCGAGCTCCCCGCTCGTCGCTCTCTCCGGCAGGGCGACGCGACCACTTGATCTCGGGGGTTACCTCCTCGACCACCACCGAATCGCGCCTCAGCGGCGACCGATACCCCTCCCAATTTTTCGCCAGAAAGGCGTCCTCCAACTCCAACACCCGGCGCGAGCCGTAGATCACGACCTCAACCCGGTCTCCCCCATCGCTCTCAAGGTCTTGGGAGAGAGCCTTCAGGATCACCTCCGGTCCGATCCCGAACGGGTCTCCAAGGGTTACGCCCAGCTTCCATTTCTTCTGCTCGTTCTCGATCTCATCCTCGTACTGGCGCCGTTCGGTCTCAATAGCGAATATCTACAAAAGCTCGGGCCCGCAGGGTCTGCAAAAAGGACTCCATCTGGCGCTCCATCTGGCGTTGCTGGAGCCAGGCTCGGATCTCGCCTTTTCGCTGCTCCACATTCTCTCCGGCCCGCTCTTCCACGCTCAGAATCTCGATGAGGTGAATTCCAAACGGCGTCGCGATGGGCTGAGAGAGTTCGCCCTCGGGCAGAGAAAAGATAACCTCTTCAAAGCTCTCATCGAGCTGTCCCCGTCGAAAACTGCCCAGATACCCGCCGTCGGACGCTCCCGGTCCCTGGCTATTGGCCTCGGCGATCTCCTCAAAGGACTCTCCCTCTTCGATTCGCTCTCGAAGCTGTGCGGCCCGCTCTCTGGCGCCCGCTTCACCGCCGGTAGACTGATCGGGGACGAGGAGAATATGACGCACCTCCACGTAGCGCTCGGTCATATCTCCTCCGTAGCGTCGCCGGTACACCGACTCCACTTCCGATTCCGATACGCCACCACCACGAGCTCGCATCTGCAGAACTCGCATCCGCATCAGGTTATCTCGGATGATCTGGCGATAATCTTCATAATCAATGCCGTATTGAGCGATCATCTGGCGAAATTGTGGTTCCGTCAGTCCCTGTTGCTGCCGGGTCTGAGCCATCCACTGATCGATCTCCTGTTCCGCGATCTGAACCCCCTCTTTATCGGCCTCTTGCTGGACCAGGATTCGATCCACCAGATCTTCGAGGACTTCTTCCAAGAGCGCTGCCCGGCGAGCGTCATTGGTCAGGATCTGCGGATTCTGACCCTGCTGGATCAAGAAGGGAAGCGCAGCTTCCTCCAATTCATAGAGGGTGACGATCTCTTCATTGACCTGAGCGACGATGCGATCGATGACGTCGGCCGAGGCGGTAGCGCCCCAGATAAAGAAGGCCATCAGCATTGCTGTCAGGGCGGTGGCTATTTTCGTCTTGCTCATTTTTTGTGACTCCTGCTTTGCACTTCTTGTGACTCGTAGCGAGTTGATCTCACAGATCTGCTCGGGGGGGTTGCATAACACTTATCGGCCCCGAACGGGAAGTCTGGGCAGTTCTTCTAATTTCTGAGGAGTTCGCGCTGATGGGGGACGGACGTCCTCCAGTCGATCCTCGAAGAGCTCTACGGTGGCCTGTGCTTTTAATTCATCGATATATTGCTGGCGAACGGCCCGGCGCTTCTCCTCGTAGAGTTTGGTTCGGATATCACTCTCCACCTCTTCCAGTGTGGGAGTAGAGGACTCCTGGACTTCCACGACCATTCGAATCTCCCACCCGTCGCCTTTCTCCACCGGGCCCAACAAGGTCCCCGGGGCCGAGGAAAACGCATCATCGGGCTCGACCACCCAGCCGACATCACCGCCCATATCGCCGCTGTCTCGGTCCTCGGAGTGGCGAAAGGCGAATTGACGAAATAGGCGCATCTCTTCGGCTAACTCGTCCGGCTTTTCTCGCTCCCATCTCTCTACCAGCGCTTCGATCTTTTCCTTCTCTGCGGTCCACAGCCGGGCCACCCGTCGCCGTTCGACACCGGTAAATTCATCGGCCCGCTCTTCGAAATAGGCTTCCACCATCTCATCATCGATATCGCTGATGGAGACCTCCTTACGCAATAGCTCGGCCACCATCAGGCGAACCATGGTCTCTTTGATGGCGTGGCGAACCTCCGGGCGGTCCCCGTATCCTCGACGCTCGGCCTCATCGGCCATGATTTCGAATTGCACGGTGCTGCGCAGAAATTCCTTGCGCCTCTCCAACGACTGCAACCGCACTCGTGCAAACGGCGCGAGTCCGTTGATCCGCCGCTCAAACTCTTCCAGGGTGATCTCCTCTCCATCGACCCGGGCGACCACGATCTCCGACTCGTCGCCCTCCAGCGAGGTCTCCTCGATCTCTAATTTCGTGGAGTCCACATCGGAGGGTTTCTCCGGAGCGCATCCCATCAGCAGGGACCCGGCCAGTAAAGAACCCATCAAACCGGCTCCGATTCCCGACCATCTCATATTCTTGCATGACATCTTC
Source organism: Myxococcales bacterium (assembly GCA_007120615.1). Lineage (GTDB taxonomy): Bacteria > Myxococcota_A > Bradymonadia > Bradymonadales > Bradymonadaceae > SKNI01. The sequence goes on from SKNI01000345.1 coordinate 3,523, forward strand.
AACTCCCTACTTCCAGAAGCGCTGCTCTTTGACACTACCCTGACCTTTCATATTACAGCGAAAGGAGTTGATCGAGGATCTCTCGCGAAGTCTTCAGGGGTCTTGACGACTCGTCGACCTTGAGTTGATAGATCAGCTTCATCTCCGAGGTAAGCCTCCATTTTCCGCCGCTATCTTTGACCATCTCCACCACTCGCGCCGGATCGAGCGTCGTGCGGGGATCGAGCTCAATACTGATCGCCGACATCCCGGCGTCCAGACGATGGGCCTTCAATCGCCTCAGGTCTACCTTAATGCCGATGAGCCGTCGAAGATTCCGCACCGCCGAGGGGGCCTCTCCGAATCGATCGACCATCTCTTCGAAGATCACGCCCAGCTCCTCCGGGGAGCGGGCCAGTGAATAGCGCTTATAAAACATCAGCCGGAGACTGGTCGCCGGAATATAATCCTCGGGGATAAAGGCCTCCACCGCAATATTGACCTCCGGTTCAATGGCCTCATCGGGCTCCTCACCGCGGAGATCATTTACGGTCTCCTCCAATAAATCGGTGTAGAGATCGAGACCTACCGCCGCCACGTGACCGCTCTGATCGTCGCTCAACAGGTTGCCGGCTCCTCGAATCTCCAGATCGTAGCTGGCGACGTGAAATCCGCTGCCCAGCTCCGTATAGGTCTGAATGACCTCCAGGCGCTTCTGAGCGTGGTCGGGCAATTTTCGGCGACCGGGCACCAGAAGATAAGCGTAAGCCCGGGTCTTTCCCCGCCCCACTCGGCCCCGCAATTGATAGAGCTGAGAGAGCCCGAAATTATCGGCGCGATTGATGACGATCGTATTGGCGTTGGGAATGTCCAGTCCGCTCTCCACGATGCTGGAGCATAATAAGACGTTAATATCGCCTCGAATATAAGCGTACATCACCTTCTCCAATTGCCCCTCTCCCATCTGGCCGTGGCCGATTCCGATCCGGGCCTCGGGGACGATCTTTCGAAGATGCTCGTCGATCTCTTTGATCGTGGAGACTCGATTGTGCACAAAAAAGACCTGCCCACCGCGGGACAACTCGCGCATGATCGCTTCCCGAATGATGCTGTCGCGGAATTTGGCCACATGGGTGCGCACCGCCAGCCGATTATGGGGAGGGGTGGCGATGATCGTCAGATCTCGAATCCCCAGAAGGCTCATCTGAAGCGTTCTGGGAATCGGTGTCGCCGTCAGGGTCAACACGTCGATATCGGACTTCAATCGCTTGATTTTCTCTTTGTGTTTGACCCCGAAGCGCTGATCCTCATCGACGATCAACAGCCCGAGTCTCCTGAACTCGACGTCTTTCGACAGCAAGCGATGGGTCCCGATGAGGACGTCTACTTTTCCTTCCGCCGTGTCTTCCAGAATCTCCTTGCTCTCTTTTGCGCTGCGGAATCGACTCACCGCTTCTACGCGAACCCCGAATTCATCCATCCGCTCCCGAAACGAGATCAGATGCTGTTCACTGAGCAGAGTTGTGGGAACCAGCACCGCCACCTGACGGCCGTCGACCACCGCTTTCATGGCCGCGCGAATGGCGACCTCCGTCTTTCCAAACCCCACATCTCCGCAGATCAGCCGGTCCATAGGCCTGACGCGGGTCATATCATGGAGGACATCCTCGATCGCCCGCGCCTGGTCGGGAGTCTCCTCAAAGGGAAAGGCCTCTTCAAATTGACGGTAAAACTCGTCGGGCGGAGAATAGGCAATTCCCCGGGCCATCTCACGACGGGCATAGAGGGCCAGCAGATCCCCTGCGATCTCTCGGATATTCTCTTTGACCTGCTCTTTGGTTCGCTCCCACCGGGTGCCCCCCATCTTATCGAGGGCCACACCGTCGGCGGCGCCGATATATTTTTGAACCCGCCCGAGCCGATAGACGGGCAGATATAATTTATCGCCCTTTGCATATTCCAGATATAAAAAGTCGTTGCCCACCCCCTCTACATGAAGATGCTCAATCCCCTGATAACGGCCAATTCCAAAGTCGACATGGACCACCAGATCTCCTGCGCTGAGATCCTTAAAGTGGGTGATGGCGGCATGTTCGGTGATCGACTTTCGGTCGCCCGTCACCACCCGCTGGCCGAAGATCTCGAGGCCCGAAACCAGCGCCACTCCGCGGAGTTCGGATCGAAATCCCGACGAAAGATCCCCTCGATATACCTCGATCAGATCGGACGGCGGCGCCACGATCTGCGATAGATCCAAAGGAGCGGACAACTCCACCGCGTTCTGCCCGAAACTCTGCATCAACTCGACGAGGCGCTCCGATTGCGCCTGGGTGCGACAGACCACGGCGATGCGGCCGTATAACTCTTTCCAGTCCTGCATCGTTTCGGTCAGCGCCCGAACGGTCTGCTCGGCCCCCTGGTAGTGGCGCCGAAGCTGCACGACGTCCGTATTCTCCCGGGCCCGAAACACCAACGAGTCCGACGCCGTCGGCCACTCCGAGGAGTCCTCATCGAGAAGTTGTAGCCGCCGCCATTCCAGATCGCGGCGCTCAATTAGCACCTCTTTGAGCGCACCGGGCTCCTGGTAATATTCGCCGACGTCAAAGACGTACTCGCCCTCTCCCAGCGCCTCCTCGCGCTCTCGGACGCGCTTCTCCCATACCGCCTCCACCCGACGCATCATCGATTCGGGCTCTACCACCACGACAAGAGTATCATCGGGAGTGTACGCTAAGACTCCCTCCATCTCACCGTGAAGCGCCGGAAGCAACGCCTCGATCCCCACAATATGTAATCCCGCCTGCAGATCGGCTATCACCTCTCGGAGGGCACCAAAGGGCCGCTCCATCTCCGTGTTTAGCTCCCGAAGCCGTCCGATCGCCCGTCGGACCGAATCCTCATCGAGGATCGCCTCCCGCACCGGAAAGACCACACACTCCGAGCGGGTCTCAAGACTTCTCTGAGTCTCCGGATGAAAGAGCCGAATCTCGGCGATCTCATCTCCCCACCGCTCCAACCGAAAGGGATAGACCTCATGGGGAGAGAAGATATCAACGATATCCCCGCGCACCGCAAAGGTTCCGGCGTCTTCGACGACACTGACCTCGGTGTAGCCGCAGTGGCGCATCACTTTGCGAAGCTCTTCGTTCTCCAGAAGATCTTCGATCCCGAATCGACGTCGGTGCTTCTGAAAAGAATCCCGATTTAAGCTCCGTCGCATCACGGCCCCCACACTTCCCACCGCAAATCGGGGGGGCCGCTCCTCGGTCAATTCGTGGAGGACGGCGAGCCGCTGCATCATGACCTTTCGATCCGCCGAAGCCTGATAAAAGGGGCCCACATCATAGGTGGGATAAAATACGGCCTTCTCCCTGAAAGATGAGTCCTGATTTGGCGGTGCCTCTTCATCCACGAAGAGTTGAAGATCTCTTGCCAGACGCTCCGCCTGGCCCCCTCGCTCCGTCACTATCATCACCGGACGACCGACCCGGGCGCTCAACTCCGCAAGAATCGCTGCCTGCAGCCCCCCCTCCGGGGCCTGCACGCCGACGACATCTGCCCCTGATTTGACTTCTTCTACCAGAAAGTCGATCGGAAACGATCCCTGTCGAGGAGCTACTTCCTTCAAATTCGCCTTTCCTTCCGTCACCGCGATCTCGTCGCTGAGGAGTTGTTTATCTGCCACTTTTGATCCTCTATCCCGCCAGCTTTCCCGCGTCCATCGACGCTCGTCGCTCGACATTTATGACCGTTTCGGCCCTTTATAATTTGACAATTTCTTCCTTTATCCTCAACCACTTACCCCTCACCCGCGCCGCTTTTGGGCCCCAGTCCCCGGCGGCGGGGCTGTGTATCCATCCCCCTTCCCCGTGTCAAACAAAAGGTCCCCCGCAGACCTTCCCATAAACTGGTGGCATAGTACTTGCTCTACTACCTTTATGCCGATTTTATGCGGCAGTCCTTGACCGGACGGTCGGGACTCGCTACGATTTTTTTCACCACCCGGCAACACAGCTTTGGAGAGCCCTAAGCTACAATGTTCTCTTGCTCTTGCCCTCTGGATGATGAGGATAAAAAATGAAGATTTCCAACGTAATGTCCACAACTAAATCTTACATCGATAAGTTACATCGCGATGAAAGTGGTGTGGCCGCTACCGAGTATATCATCATTTTCACTCTGATCACCTTCGGGGGAACCATCGCTTTGATGTCTACTGCGGCTTACGTGAAAGCGTACCGTGACTTTTTGGTGTGGTGGCTTGCACACCCGGCGGTCTAGGCCACCGGGGTCTCGATCCCTCACAGTGTGTCAATCTGGCGCACCAGAAATCGAGATCAACCCGTCAGACACCTATTTTTCATCTTTTTTGGTGACTGGCACGCAAGTTGCTCTTTGTAACATCCGTGAGTCGAAGCGTAATGCGACGGCTCCATTGAAACTAAAAACAAAATGGTTGAGATAATTCTTGACCCACATATTTTAAAGGAGCTTCATCATGCAAAATCTTAAAAACCTGGTTCTCGCTCTCCACAACGACGAAGACGGCGCCACCGCCACCGAGTATATTGTACTCCTGGTCCTCATTGCGGTCCTCGTCATCGGTATCATCTCCTTGTTCGGTTCGCAGATCGATGATCTCTTCAAGAACGCAAGTGACGAAGTAGATCAGATCGACATCTCTCACCAGACCACCACGTATCAGAACTGAACTGGTTGAGTTGATCCCACAGAGGATCTTATAAGAGGTCTTCTGTGAATAAAGCGCCCGGGCTTCCCGGGCGCTTTTTCATTTTCATTCTCCGTTATTCGTATTATAAACCTCCCATGGACAAGATTCTCACCGCCGAAATCTGGGCCCAATATCTGCTCCTGATTCCCCTGGGAGTGGTGTTGTTGATCGCCGCGATCACCGACTGGCGAG
>SKNI01000162.1 GCA_007120615.1 Myxococcales bacterium
GAGCCAGAAGAGAGAAGACAGCCGGGCATTGTCGCAGATCAACCGGTGGAGTCCCCAGATCATCCACCCCATCCCGGCGATGGCCACCGCCTCCTTGACTACTCCGCTGGTCCAGAATACCGCCGACGGAACAAGAAGGGTGGCGATGAGCACCCGCTTTCGATAGGCGGCCGGGAAGTGATGCCGAAAGGTGCAATATAGAGCCCACTGCCCGCTGAAGGCCAAAAGACTCATGATGATCCCCGAGGCGTATTCGGAGGAGTTGGTCAGGATCATCAAGAAGGCGGTGATTCCAATCAGGCTGGTCGTTGAAGAGCCCTCGGTTCCGAAGATCTCGATGGGCAACTCCACCGGCTGCTGCAGGATCAAGCGCCCCACCTCCGGGCCCCACCGCCCGGGATCGGACCGGATATAATCGGCCAGAGCGTCGCCGTAGAAATAATAGACCTCCATATCGCCACGACCGAAGAAATTATAGGTCAACAAGATCAACACGAAGGCCGAGACGATATGGGCCCAGAAGCTGAGCCAGAGGTAGCGGCGATCTTCGGTGGGAAACCGAGTCTGGGCGATGAATACGGCGACAAAGCCGATGAAGATCCAGAGGGTGGAGGCGACAAATTCACTCACGGACTCATCCCCCCTTCCCGACGAAGTTGAGGCCGGGACATGGAGTTCCGAAGCCCCATCTGTCGTCTCTGAGACTGCCACCAGTCCTGAAAGACCAAAACATTCCACAATAGATAGGCCCAATTTCTGCGCCCCGATTGATGCTCTCGCCAGATCTTGGTCACCGGCTCAGGGTCAAAAAATCCCTCCCGGGCCAATCGATAGGGCTCGAGCAGGGCATCTGCCCATTCTCGAAGGGGCCCGCGAAGCCAGGCGTCCATGGGGACCCCAAAGCCCATCTTCGGGCGCTCCACAAGCTCCCGGGGCACATGTCGATATAAGACCTGGCGAAGGAGCCACTTTCCCTGGCCGGCGCGAATCTTACACTTCACCGGCAGCCGCCAGGCCAGACTCACCACCCGCTGGTCGAGAAAGGGCACTCGGGCCTCCAGGGCTACTCCCATGCTGGCCCGGTCTACCTTGGTGAGGATATCGTCGGGCAGGTAGCCCACCAGATCCCGGTACATCCACTGCTGAGCCAACCCCAGCGGAGGGCCATCGCCGAACTCTCGGGGGCGGTCCACGCTTCGAAGCACCACCGAAGCGGGATCCTTCCACTGTGAGGTCAGGCGCCGGTAGAGCTCCTCTTTGTCGGAGGCCGAGAAGACGGCGGCCATCTTATGCATCTTATCGCCCGCCATCCGAACCCTGGCGGCCTGAGGTAAGAACCCATCGACCACCCCGAAGAGCTCATCCCACCGGTCCGGGGCCACCGAGGTGGTCGCCCGGGAGAGGGCCTCTCTAAAGGGCCGGGGAATCTTTCGCATCACCGACCACAGGCGAGGCCCCCAGAGGTGTCGATTATACCCCCCGAAGAGCTCGTCTCCCCCGTCCCCGGAGAGGGCCACGGTGACCTCTTTTCTGGCGAGCTGACTGACCATAAAGGTGGGCAGCTGCGAGGAGTCGGCGAAGGGCTCATCGTAGAGCTCGGCGAGCCGGGGAATCACGGCCAACACATCGGAGGGCTCCACCACAAGCCCGGTGTGGTCGGTGCCCAGATGGGCGGCGACCAACCCGGCGTCGTGAGCCTCATCGTAGCGCTCGCTTGCCATTCCAATGGAGAAGGTCTTCACCGGCCTGCGCGACTGCTTTTGCATCAGAGCCACAATCGTCGAGGAATCGATGCCTCCGGACAAAAATGCGCCCAGGGGGACGTCTGCGATCATCCGCGCCCCCACCGCCCGGGTCAACGTCTCCTCCAGAAAATCTGCTGCCTCCTCGGCGTCTCCGGCAAATGGATGCTTTTGCCCGTCGACCACCACATCGGAGGCGCTCCACCACTGCCTGCGATGAACGCCGGCCGATCGTTCCCTATCCCGGGGAGCAGTCACCGTGATCATCTCCCCGGGGCAAATCTTTTGAACCCCCTCAAAGATGGTGGCCGGGGCCGGCACCGAGCTGTAGCGAAGATATTGAGCCAGGGCGTCGCGGTCGACCTCCGGAGAAAAGCGGGGATAGGCCATCAGGGCCTTAAGCTCGCTGCCGAAGATAAAGGCCCCGCCCACAGTGGCGTAATAAAGGGGCTTGATCCCCAGTCGGTCTCGGACCAGGTAGAGGGTCTTCTTCTCCCGATCCCAGAGGACGAAGGCAAACATCCCCTCCATCCGGCGAAGGGCCCGATCCACCCCCCATTGCTCCACGGCAGCCAAGAGCACCTCCGTGTCGGAGCCCCCCACAAAGGGATAATTGCCCCCTCGCAGTCGCAGAATCTCGCGGCGAAGAGCCTCGAAATTATAGATCTCCCCGTTATAAACGATCGCAAACCGCCCGCTGGCCGAGAACATCGGCTGACGACCGCGGTCGCTGACATCGATGACCGCCAGGCGCCGATGTCCCAGGGCCACCCCGCAGCGGCCGTCAAGCCAATACCCGGCCCCGTCGGGGCCTCGATGGCGAAGGGCGTTGGTCATCGCGAAGATAACGGGCTCGAAGCGATCGCACGTCGGGTCCCAGAAGCCCGCCAGTCCACACATAATTCCCCCACTTTATTCGGTCGTCATTGCCCTGAATATGGTCTGTAAAAACCTAAGGTTCCCGGGCCAAAAAAAAAGCCCCCCTTTTCGCAACGTCGCAAAAAAAGAAGGGCTTTTTTAGAGCTTGAAATCAAGCTTCGGAGAACGACTCAGTCGTCGGTGCTTTCGTCTTCTGTGTCGTCTTCATCTTCGTCATCATCGTCCTCGTCTTCTTCACCGTTTTCTTCGGGGAGTCGGCAGAGGTTGTCAGCCTGGCACAGGCCGCTGTCGAAGTCGCAATATTGACTGGCACACTCGCCATCAACGGTACACGATTCGCCATCGGCTCGGGGATCGGCACACTCGCCGTCCTGGCAATTTCCGCTCTCACAGCGACGGCTGCTAAAGCAACTCTCTCCGTTGTCCAGCAGCGGGGCGCATTCTTCTGCTTCGCATTCTCCACTCTCACACTGAACGCCTCGCTCGCAGGATTCGCCGTCGGCTCGAGGCGAGATGCACTCCCCTACTGAATGATCACAGACCTCACTTTCACATTCATCGCTAAAATCACAGAGGTCACCGTCGGCACCGAGTTGAGGAGTTCCACATTCACCGAACTGTCCATTTTGGGGATCGGCATCGTTGCAATCGAGTTCCACGCGGCAATTATTGTCCACAAGACAAGTCGCGCCGGATTCTCCAACCGGGGTACAGGTTCCATTGATCATGCCGTCGGAGGTGGGCGTCAAATCACTGACCAGACAGGAAGTCCCCGGCGTACAATACTCCTCTCCAAACAGACACTCCTGGCCGTTGGAGCGAACGACGATCTCGATGCACTCTCCAGAAAACCGGGAACAGGCCAGTCCGGACTGGCAATGGTCATACCAATCGCACTCTCCGCCGACATCGCGTCGCGTCGTGCAGACCTGATTATTTTCGCAGAACTCATCGCTCTCGCAGACCGAATCGCCGCACATCGAGGGCTGTCTTTCTCCACATCGCCCGTAGCATTGATCGGCCTCGGCTCGCTGATTGCATTCCAGGTTGCCCTCACATTCGTCATCATCGACACAGGTCTCGCCCTGAACGCGCTGTCCCTGAAAGAACCCGGAACATCCCTCGGGCATATCATCGGGAAAATCCCCGGTGCTGCAGAGCTGGTCTTTAATCGCGGCCTTACAGGTGCCGGCCTGAGAGCGATCGATGACAATTCGTCCCTCTTCCAGCGCTAAAATCTGGTTGGGGTCATCCTCTCCGCCCAGGAGCTCATCTAGATCCAGATTTTTACACTCGTCTACAGAAGAGACCCGCCCCAACAACTCCTGGGAAAAGTTGGCTACCATGGCGCCGCTGTCGGTGCATTCCCAGGCGGCCTCGCAGAGCGCTTCCAGAAAGGTCTCCTGCATCAACTCGGTATCGGCGGCAGCGCTTCCACCACCACCTCCGCCGCCACCTCCGCCACCTCCGCCGTTTTCTCCGCAGGCGATGAGAACTCCAGTGGCCATCAATGCCATCAATACGACTCCGATCAATCTCTGCATAACTCTTCTCCCTGCTCACGGTAAACGACTTAGTATGCCTACAGCATCAATTCCCATGACCGATGGGATATCACAAGAGGAATCGAATTGGTAATTTCTTGTCGATCCCATTACGGTACCGCAGCCGGATCGATCGCAAGAGATTAGAAGTTTTGGAGGCCGTAGGATGAGCATAACTCGTCAGAAAATGTGGGACCGTCTGGGAGAGGAGCCGGTGGATTTATTGGTCGTCGGAGGGGGCATCAACGGGGCCGGGATTGCCCGGGATGCCGCCCTGCGAGGGCTCAATGTGGCTCTTGTAGAAGGCCGAGATCTGGCGTACGGCACCAGCTCTCGTTCCTCGAAGCTGGTCCACGGAGGGCTTCGCTACCTGGAGCAGCTCGAGTTTAGCCTGGTCTTTGAATCGGTCAGCGAGCGGCGAATTTTGATGGATATCGCTCCTCACCTTGTGCGACCGCTGGGATTTTTATTTCCGGTCTACCGGGGAGCGCCGAAAAATCTGACCCTGGTTAAAACGGGTCTGTGGCTCTACGAGGGGCTCTCCCTATTTCGCTCTCCCAAGCGTCACCGCCGTCTCAAACCCAGAGATGTCAAAAAGGAAGAGCCGGCCCTGACCGTGGAGAATTTAAAAGGGGCTCCTCTTTATTACGACTGCGCCACCGACGACGCCCGGCTGACCATCGAGACCGCCTTAGACGCCGCCGATCACGGGGCCACCATCGCCACCTGGACCAAGGCAGTATCCTTTCTAAAAGATGAGGAGACCGGCCGCATCACCGGGGCGGTGGTCAAAGACAACCTCGCCAACGGCGGACTAAAAGAGGTCCGGGCCCACGCGGTCATCAACGCCACCGGGCCCTGGACCGACCGGGTCCGGGCGATGAGCTCCGATCAGAGCGCTCCCCTTCTTCGGCCCACCAAAGGGATTCATATCGTCGTGGAGCGAGAGGTGTTGCCGGTCAACAACGCGGTGGTCTGCTTTCACCCCGACGATGACCGAGTCCTGTTTGCGATTCCCTGGGGCGAGCAGACCTACCTGGGCACCACGGATACTGATTTTAAAGGCGATCCGGGACAGGTCTCCGCCGACGCCGACGATGTTCATTATCTGATCAATGTGGCCAACGAGTATTTTCCCGAACATCCCATCACTGCCGACGACATCATCGCTACCTGGGCCGGACTCCGACCTCTGATCGCTCCGCCCGGCGAGGACGTCTCCGAGAGTGACGTAAGCCGGGAGCACCAGATCATCATCGGCTCCGACGGGCTGATCACCATCGCCGGCGGAAAATTGACCACCTATCGAAAGATGAGCGCCGAAGTCGTCGACCGGGCCGTGGCGTTCTTACGTCTGGCCAATAAGCTCCCCAAGAACCTGGGCGATCCGAAGACCGAATTTCGCTCTCTTCTGGGGGCCCGCGGCTGGCCCGACGACGAAGACGACGACGATATCCTGCGAATCCTCGCCAAACGCTCCATCGAAGCCAGCGATGATATCCTCGATGAGGAGACCGCTACCTATCTGGGCTACACCTACGGAGTCCGGGCGCCGGCGGTCGCAAGACTGGTCGCCGAGAATCCGGAGCTGGCTCAGAAGATCGGGGAAAATCGCCCCGAGATCTTAGCCCAGGTCGACTGGGGCGTTCAGATGGAGTTGGCCGCCACCATCACCGATATCCTTATCCAGCGCACCCAGGTCTATTACCGGGCAAAAGATCAGGGGCTCAAGGCCGCCCAAGTGGTCGCCGAGCGCATGGCTCATCTGCTCTCCTGGGACCAGGAGACCATCGATGAGCAGATCCAGCGCTACGTCAACGACGTGGAACTTTCTCGTAAATGGCGAGAGGGTTTTGATTCATGAGTTTTGACAACTCCACAACCCCTCACATATAAGTGAGGGGATATGTAGACCCGTACAAAACCGTACCTCTGGCTTTTGGACACAGCGATTCGGCTGTGTGTAAGCCGGTGGACGAAGTAGCCGGGAGGCTTCGATGGCGAGACTAAAGGTAGGCATTGTTGGCGCGGGTAGTATCGCAGACCTGCACGCCCTGGGGTATGAAAAGGACGACCGAGCGGAGATCATCGCCGTCTGTGATCGCCAGGAGGATCGCGCCATTCAGCGCGCCCTCGACTGGGGAGCCCGAGCTTATTATACGGACTTCCAGGAGATGCTGGAGAATCCCGAAATCGACGCCGTCGAGATCTTGACCCCTCATTATCTCCACGCCGAGCAGGTCCTGGCCACGCTCAAAGCCGGCAAACACGTCTCCGTAGAACGTCCCCTGGCCCTGACCATCGAAGAGGCCAATCAGGTCGTGCGGACCGCCGAAGAAATGGGAAAAGTCCTGCAGGTCTATGAGCCCTGTCTGTTTTATAAACCCCTCCTCGATGCCCGAAACCTCATCGACGCCGGCGAGATCGGAAAGCCCACTTCCATTCGAGTATCGATGACCGTGGGCAAGGGAGAGTCGGGGATCTGGGATTTCGCCTCCATGGAGAGCGAGTCCGATCTGTGGCGCTTTGACCCAAGATTCTCCGGCGGCTCTCCCATGCTTTACGACGTGGGATATCAGACCTTTTGCATCTCCCTATTTCTGATCGGAAATGTGGAAAAAGTCGAGGTCTGGCGCTCGGACACCGAGATCCGTGAAGGGCTCAAAATCGACGCCCCCACCGTAGCGATGTGGAAGCATTATCAGCAGGATTGCTACGGCACGATGACTCTGAATTTCGCGCCGGAGCGCAAGATGCGCACCGAACACCACCCCTTAGAAGCATTGATCTCGGTGGAGGGAACCCGGGGCCATATCAATATCATCCGCAGCTCCGATCCCACTCAACTGGAAGCCCCGGTGGAGCTTCGCCGGGACAACCGCAAGGTCGCCTACGGCCAGCGCAACACCGCCTTTGAAGACAGCTTCGTGCGGGCCACCCGAAACTTCATCGGCGCCTGTCGCGGAGAAGACGAGCCCCTGCTCGGCCCCAACGAGGCCCGCCAGCTCTTATTGTTGACCCTGGCGTATCTGGAGTCCACCCGCCGCGGAAAGACCGTCAATCTGCAACATGGATGAGTCTTCTTCATCCTTATGAGTCTCTACGAATAGAAGCGACTACCGATGATGTCTCAGCAAGATGATGCGTTGCGAGTGATGGCGGCGCCGAAGCGCTACGCGGTGATGCTCAACGCCCGGGCCAAGGGCTGGACCGGGGCGGTCCACGAAGCCGTTCAGCGGTTCGTGCCCAATAAAGACCTCTTTTTGACCGATGATTTTCGTCAGGCCCAGACCACCATTCAGCGCATCCTGGAGAGCGACTACGACGTCATCTTTACCGGCGGTGGCGATGGAACGGTGGTCTATCTGGCCAACGCCATCGAAGAGTATATTCAGGCCGGAAAAATCAAACGAGAAGACGCCCCTCCCGTGGGGGTCCTTCGGCTGGGAACGGGCAACGCCATCGCCTCCTATCTGGGCGCCGGCGATATCATCGAAGATCTTCAGGTTCTCCACGCCGGCTCCCCCTTAAAAGTACAATCCATCGACCTCATCGAGGACGACAAACACCGGTTTCCCTTCGCCGGATTTGGATGGGACGCCGATATCTTAAATGATTATGAGCGCATCAAAGCGGCGGTGAAAGACACCGCTCTGGAGGGCATCGCCACCGGTCTGGGAGGCTACGTCGCCAGCGTCGCCACCCGCACCATCCCCCGGGCGCTGACCCGGCGTGCTCACCATGCCACCTTCACCAACCTCGGGGAGAAAGCCTACGCCCTCAACGAAGAGGGCCAGATCACCGAAGAATTCGGCCCCGGCGATGTCATCTATCGGGGTCCGGTCAAGATCACCAGCACCGCCTCGATCCCCTACTGGGGCTTTAAGATTCGGATGTTTCCCTATTGCAATCTGCGCCCCGGATTCTTTGAGCTTCGCTCCTACCATGGCTCGGTGGCCCGGGTGGTCACCAGTCTTCCCGACTTCTGGAAGGGTTATATGCCCTCCAAGGTGATGGGCGACTGGCTGGTCCAGGAGGTTCGCCTGGAGATCGAGGACGGGCCCTCAAGCTACCAGGTCAACGGCGACGCCGCAGGCTACCGCGATCAGGTCGTCTGGAAGCTGGCCGAACATGGCACGAACCTGGCGATTCCCTTGAGGTAGCCCGACGCCATGACTCAGACCTGCCCCCATTGCAAGAGCATCAACGACGATGACGAGATCGTATGTCA
>SKNI01000514.1 GCA_007120615.1 Myxococcales bacterium
GCCTTCGGTGGATTCGACTAATTTGATGGTCCCGTCGACGCGGGCGACCAGTCGTTGGGTGATGGCGAGTCCGAGGCCGGTTCCGGCGCCGGGGCTGCGGGTGGTGAAGAAGGGGTCGAAGATGCGGGTGGCGATTTCGGGATCCACTCCGGGGCCGGTGTCTCGAATGTCGATTTGGACGAATTCGGGGTCTTCCTCGGCAGAGACTATCAGGAGGGCCGGCGAGGAGTTGGCTTCGGTCATCGCTGCCACGGCGTTGAGTAATAAGTTGACCAGGACCTGACTCAATTCGCCGGTGATGGCGCGCACCTCTGGCAGGGTGTCGGGGAGCTCTAGTTGGATTTCGATGTCTCGGGCCGCCGGGGTAGCTCGGACGAGGTGAACCGCTTCGTCGATGACCGTCGCCGGGTCCAGGGAGGTGGGTTGGGTGTCGGATTCGGCGCGGCTATAGTCCAGCAACTGGCGGATGGTCTGGCGGATTCGCTTGAGCTGGGTGATGCTTCGATGGGCGAGGTCGTCGGCGGTCTCTTCGTCGAGTCCGCGGTCTCGGAGTAGGTCGGTATATCCCATGACGGCGGCCAGGGGATTTCCGACCTCGTGGGCGACGCCGGCGGCCAGTTGTCCGACGCCGGCCATCTTCTCGGAGCGGATAAGAGAGTCCTGAGTCCGCTTCAATTCGTCGTGGGCTTGCTCCAGATCTTCTAATTTTTGTTGAAGGCTGGTCCGTTGATCGTCGAGGCGCTCCAACATGGCGTTGAATTGGCGGCCTACTTCTCCGAGTTCGTTGCGGGGCAAGACCTGAATGGGGCTTGCCAGATCGCCCTGGGACGCTCGTTGTGTGGCAATGCCCAGCGCTCGCAGGGGGCGGATAATGATGAGCGAGAAGAAGGCGTAGCCCACAAGAGTGACGAAAACGAGGGTGAGGCCGAGATATAGAAAGAGGGCATGGCGCCCGGCGTCGATGGAGTCCTGGGCGCGGCTTAACGAGAGGATGACCAGTATTTCGCCGTCTTCTGCGGACCGCGTCCAGATGGCCGGTTGCTCCTGGAAGCTGGCGAGCCTGACCTGGCCGGGATCGGGAAGGGCGTCGGTTAGATCCGCCGGGACGGCTCCGGCGTGGAGTACGGAGGGTTGGCGCTCTAAGATGGCGGCGGCGCGGGCTCGTTCGGAAGGGTCCGAAATCTCTGCGAGCCATCCGACGTGGCGTCGGGCTTCGTCGGCGTGGGCCTGTTGGATATGGCGTTTGTGTAATTGCGCCGTCGCTACGGCGACCAGGGCCAGGGCGAGCATCAAGAGAGCGACCAGTCCCACCAGGAGTTGGCCTCTGAGCCCCCCGACCCGTCTACGTCTTCGGCTCGGTTGCATAGGGATTCAAAAGCCCGGATAGAAGTAAATCATAGAAAATGCGGGGGGCATAACCTCGCCGAGAAAGAAATATTGAACCCCGGCGAGTGCGATAAAGGGCCCAAAGGGGACGGCCAATCCGCCGGGGATTTCTTCTTCGGGGATTTCTTCTTCGGAGATTTCTACTTCGGAGACTTCTACTTCGGAGACTTCTACTTCGGAGACTTCTTCTTCAATAGCGTCCATCTCTTCATCAGGGTTGGAGACCGTGCCGTCCGCTACGCTTGTCTCCTGCTCATCGGCATGAGCGAGTTCTTGTTCCGTCTCGGAAGTGCTCGCTTCGCTTGCTTCTCGAGCCGCTCTGGCGACCACCCGGGGATCCTCCTCGTTGAGGATCTCGTTGGAGTCTTTGAGGAAGTCGGCGCCGACAAGGGCCCCTATTCCGGCGGCGATGAGGCCCTGAATGCTGGCGGCGAAGAAGATAAAGATCAACGCCGGCCAGCCCAGCCAGGCGCCCATTACGGCCATCAAGGTAACGTCACCGCCTCCGACGCCTTCGATCCCCCGGGCGGCAAAATAGACATAGAAGATGAGCACCACCGAGAATCCCCCGATGAGCAGGCCGATGATGCTTCCGGCCAGGGTCACGGGAGGCCAGAATCCGGCCATGGAGCCATCGGCCATGACGCTGCTGTTGTTGAGCATGAAGGCGGCGAGGACTCCCACGGCCATCGCAGGAAGAGTGAACTCATGGGGGATCAGATAATGGTCGATATCGACGAAGGTGATGACCACCAAAATGGCGAGGAAGAAGAAGTAGAAACCAAAGGCGATGGCGATGCTTCCCCAGGGAAGGGAGTGGACGTCGGGGACCGGAGGGGGTTGATTGAAACCGAGCGTCCCGCCGATGGAGCGAAAATGGGGGCCGGCAATCTTTACCCATAACATGGCGGAGAGAAAGCCCATCAACGCTTCCACCAGCGCATAGCGCCCGGGAATGGAGCAATCACATTGGCGGCATTTCCCGCCCAGGATGAACCAGCTGATGATGGGGATATTGTCGTACCACCGAATGGGGGACTCACATTCGGGACAGCGGCTGCCGGGGGTTACGATCGAGAGGCCGGCGGGGACGCGGTAGATGACCACGTTCAAAAATGAACCGACCACGGCGCCCAGGGCGAAGGCGAAAAAGAGGAAGATATAAAAGAGATGTTCGGGGGCCATGGGTCATCAGTTGAGAAGGGTGGCTGGCGACCAGTCAGGAGCTCTCGGTCAGGCTTTTGTCTATATCACGGGCGACTTTTTCTCGATACCCTCGGCCCAGAAAGACCACATGAGCAAGGATCGCAGCGAGGCTAAGAGCGGAGAGGATGGCCGTGAGCACCAGAAGCGGTTGCCCGTCGCGGAGGACCAACCCCGCATCGCCGGGCACATGGGTTGTGGCACTGCGCAGGGCGCTGACCCACACGAGCGAGGCTCCCGTTACGGTGGCCATCATCAGGGAAAAATACTTCATCAAGCGTCGCCGGTAGCGGTAGGCAACCCCGTAGACCCAATACCAACTAAAGAGCAGCCCCCAGCCGGTCAGGGCCATGACGGGATTCCATTCTCCCGTGGAGATTGCAAAGTGGCTGGCCAGCAGGGAGGCAACGCAGACGCAGGCATAAGCGGGGTAGAGGACCACCGACTCCGGGACCCGTCCCGGAAGGATGCGAACGCGGGGTTGAGTTTGCTTCTTCCCGTGATCGCCGATGATAACCGCCGGTAATTCCAGCGATTGTTCTGCCCGTGGGGGGGCATCGGGCACGGAGAAGGCGCGTTCGTTTTCAGGTGTTTGTTCGTTGGACACGGTCCGTATCCCCGGAGGAAATGAGGGCTATAGGAGGTATCACGACAGCTCGTGTCAGAGCAACACCGGGGCGGGGCCCGGGCATTCCTATCTCCGGTCACTCCTATCTCCGGTCACTCCTATCTCCGGTCACTCAGGGCAGGCGAATTTGGAACGTCATCGTCCCACCCACACGGCGCCGGTGACGTCCTGCGCGACGTCCTCGATCTCACCGCCGATCACAAAGATCCGTCCGGCCTCCTGAAGATGGCCAGCGAGGTGGCGGTCTTCGGAGAGGTTTACCGACCCCTGGCTCCAGAGCGACAGCATCGGAGGATCCACTACGTCGGCCATCAGGATCGAGTTGGTGAGGCCGCCGAAGCGCATTCCGCCGAGGATGGCGAGGTTTTGGCCCAGGGACGCAAGGGCGTATCCAGTGCGGTTTACGCCGCTCCAGGTCATGTGGACCAGGCAGGGCTCCTCGGTGTCGGCCAGGGAGTCGGTGCAGACTAACTCCCCGCCGGGGAATGTGGCTTCGCAGGTGTCCAGCGCGATGTCACAGCTCTCCTGGCAGGCCGGATCCTCGCAGGCCTGCACACAACTCTCCCACTGGTGCTCGCACTCCAGGGTCCCGACGGCTCGCGAGGCCACGGCGGTGTTTGTCAGGGTGTCACCGGTGGTTCGCCCCGGCCCGAAGTAGAGCCACGGGTCGGCTCGGAACGCCCCGCACTGCCATCTGGGCACGGGGGCCTGCGGTGCGGTGCTGGCGCTGATCCAGGGTTGGCCGACGAGCTGGGTTTGATCGCTGATCTCGGTGAGGGTGGTCACGGAGATCGAGCCTTTGGCCGTGGCGAACCCGTCGAGGCCGAAGGCGGTGTACAGGTAGGTGACCTGAGGATCTGTAGGGTCCTGGGCGGTCTGGACGCAGGGGGCCTCCCGGTTTGCATAGAAGGGATCTTCACCCACTTGATGGGGTAAGTAGGCCATAACGGCCCACTCGCCAAGATCTCCCAGGGCCAGGGGACAGCCCTCGCCGGCGCCTGCCTCACATTGCAGATCCGGATCGGGCTCGGCGTCGCCGGTGTCCAGAAACTCGGTGGTCTGGACCTCGGCGATCAACACCTCTGTCCCCGACGGGGAGTGTGCCGTGGGGCTTCGGTACACCCGGTAGGCGGTGGCGTTCGACACAGGCTGCCAGCTCAGGTGCAAGTGGAGGGCGTCTTCGCCGAGGTCGGGAGCCCGGACCGCGGTGGGAGGGCCGGGCAGGGACTCTCCGCGGGGGTTGGAGAGGTGGTCGTCGGGGAAGACGGCGGCCACCCGGTAGATCCACAAGCCCTCATCGAGGCCGGAGCTCTCCGCCACGATCCGCCGGGCGCTCTCTGTGCGGGGCGCGTCGTCGGGATCGAGGATCTGGGCTCGGAGCACTGTGGCCTGGGACTCGTCATTGTGTCGTCCGCCGACCAGGAAGAGATACCGACCCACCTGGGCTGCGCCGGCCTCCGTGAGGGGCCAGGTGTAGAACCCTTGATCAGGGTCGTGGAGTCGGATCGGCCGGCTCTGCACGCGCCAGCCGTCCTCGGCGATGCCCCGGAACCGGCCGGGCCGGGCGATCTCGATCACGTCGTAGTCCTGGCCTGCGCCATCATCGCCGCCGAGAGCATAGAAGAATCGCTCGCCATAGGTGGCCGCTCCGGAAAGCGCGGCGAGCCCGCGTCGCGGTACGTTCAGAGACGGCGCCGTCTCGGAGCTTGTCAAGGCCCCCGTGGGGTTCACGACGGTGACCGCGGAGAACGCCGCTGTACGCGTGGCCACCACCCCGCCGGCTGCCGTGACGGGCTGGTCCACGAGGACCACACAGGAGGTCCCTTCTCCGAGCCCTTCGGAGCTCACGGGAAAGACGGCTTCCAGATGCTCCTGATCTACCCAGGTCGTCTGCGGTGCCGTCAACTCGAAGGGCTCGGTGGAGTTTTCGTCGAGGCACTCGTACCGGACCTCGGCGCTCTCCGAGAATCGTTCACCCCGCAGGTCCAGGGTGATATCCTCGATGAGGGCCCGGGTAGGGCTCACGTCGCCGAGCAGTGGCGATGGGGTTTCCTCGTCGGTCACCCAGAAGGGAGCCTCGACGACCCCGACGCCTCCGTCGGGGTTGACGACCACCACCTCGTAGGACCCGACGGTGAGCCCCGAGGGGACCATGGCTCTGAGCCTGGTGGCCTCCAGAAACTCCAGCGAATGGAGCTCCACGGCGGGGCCCTCCTCAGGTCTGAGGTACACCCGCGGCAGCTCCTGAAGCTGCGTTTCGCCCGTTGGCGCCGGGTCGATGGCCCGGAGCTCTACGATCGTGTCCTCGGCGGTGGAGCCCGAGGTGGGTTCTACGTGATCGAGGGCCACTGTGAGTTCGGTAGCGACAGAGAGCCCCGCCGGGAGATACGCCGGACAGGCCTCCCCGGAGGTCTCCACGAAGACCGAGTAGGGGCCGGCCTCGAGCCCGGCCGGAAGCGTGGCGTCGATGATCCGTGGAGCTGCCGGGTCGTAGGCGAACTCCAGGTCCGAGGGCTCGCCGGTGGCTTCCTCGACGGCCCATACCCGGGTCACAGTTTGGTCCAGGGGCCCGCTCAAGAAGAGGGCGATCGGGGTCTGAGCTTCGCCGTAGAAGACCTCGGGGTCGGCGCCGATCAGATCCACGTCGAGCACCGTCGGGGCCGCCTCAAGCACCTCCGAGTACGCCACGGATTCTCCCTCGCGCACCCCGACCAGGGCGAAGAAGTAGGTCTCGTCTGTCTGTAGCCCGGTCTCTAGATGAGGGCTCGTCACGTCCTCGCGCACCTGGGCGTGAACGGGCGGGTCGCCGGGATCGAAGTCCTCTCCGGTGAAGATCAGATCATAGCGGTCCACCTCGAGCTCGTCCCACCGCAGGGTCACATCGTCGTGGCAGCGCTCGACCTCCAGCGGTAATTCCAGGGCGACGCTCTCTTCGAAGGTGGCCATGACCTCGCAGTCCTCGACGATGGGCGCGGTGACATAAAGGCCGCCGTCGAGGCTTCCACCGCAGCCGCTGACCTCGCGGATCTCGAATCCCACCTCGGGGTGGATCTGAAACTCCAGAACCTGCTCGTGCTCCACGATCTGCTCGCCGGCGGGCTCCACACTCCCGCCCGGGCCGTGAGACACGGTTACTCTATGCTGCGAGGCTGCGAAGAGGGCCTGCACGGTGCAGTCCTCCTCGACGGGATTTGTGGTGAAGAGGTCCGCTTCCAGAGTGCCATCGCAGGTGCCCTCCACTCCCTGGAGCTCATGGCCGTCGTCGGCGATGAGCACGAAGCTGACCGTTTCGCCCTCGTCCACAGTCTGGGGGGTGTCGGGCTCGATGCTTCCTCCGGACCCGGCCTCGGGTGTGACCACATAGGTCTGCTCCGGCTCGGGGGTTCCACAGGCCACCAGCGCCGCCACTGCCAGCGCTGCCAGGGTCTTCCAACGGTATGACTTCATCATGGACTCTCCGGGTCAAAGAGGATCGGAGCTCCCAGAATAGTGCTGAGTGTCTGTTATTCAACCCCACCTGAGGTTTGCGCGTGCGGGGGGCCTGCCGCACAGGCTCCCGGAGATTGGTGAGGTAGTGGGATGAGGCCGGTACGCCGAATTGACGGCCCTGTGGGCCTGTGATACCGCTTAGAGATTGTATTTATCGTGTTTGCCGCAGCCCAGGTGTAGATCACAATGATGCGCGATGAGAGTCCATCAGGAGAGTTCGGTCCGCCGACGGTGTTGGTCGTAGATGATGAGCCCACCATCCGTGACGTTCTGGTCGATTTTCTCCAGATGGAGGGATTTGTAGTCGTGGCGGTTTCCAGCGCCGAGGAAGCCCTGGCTCGTCTCGATGAGGTGGCCCCGGAGGTGGTGCTCCTGGATCTGGAGATGCCGGGGATGAACGGGCTGGAGTTGCTGGAGCAGTTGAAGGCCCGAAGACCTCGGGCGTTGTCGATCATGATGACCGGGTACGGCACCGTGGAGACGGCGATTGCGGCGATGAAGTCGGGAGCCTATGACTTTTTGCTCAAGCCATTTAAGGTCAGCGAAGTCATCACGATTGTGGAACGGGGACTTCAGAAGCGGCGCCTGGAAGCGGAGAATGTGCAGCTCAAAGAATTGGTCGACCTCTACGACGCGAGCGAGAAGGTCGGGGAGCGCCTGCAGCCCGATCACGTCTACGATGTGCTGGTGGATATGATGGGGACTCAGTCGCAGGCCCACGCGGTGTCGTTGTGGCGATGCGTGGAGTCCGGTGCCGATTCGTATCAGCAGGAGCGCCGCTGGGTCGATCCGGAGGCACCGGAGAACGCCTCGGAGTTGCTCAGCAGTCTGGAGGCGGAGTGTCTCTCGTCGTTGATGGATGAAGGGATGGCCCGGATTCTGGAGTCCGAAGATATGGACGTGGAGGAGACCGAGCCCTTCAGCCTGTTATGTATGCCCCTTCGCGGTGAGGAGGCGGTGCTGGGAGTGGTGCTGGCGCTGAGGATGCCACCGCGGCGACGATTTAGAGAGAGTAAGCGAAAATTACTCTCTATACTCACCGACCGGGCAGCGGCGGCGATGGACAACGCCCGTCTCTACGAAGACCTACAGCAGACCTTTAAGCAGACCATTCAGGCCCTGGCGAATATTCTGGAAGATAAAGACCCTTATACCCGAGGCCACTCGGAGCGAGTCAGTGAATACGCCCGGATGATCGCCGAGGGGATGAACCTGCCGCGGGCCGAGATCGAATATATCGCCGACAGCGCGTTGATGCACGATATCGGAAAGCTGGGGATTCGTTTTGAAGAGCTCAATAAGGCCGATCCCCTTACGGAATCGGAGTACGAGATGTTCAAAAGTCATACCACCCGCGGGAAGTGGATATTGGAGCCGATCAAATTTCTCCACCCGCTGATTCCCGGGGTCTATCACCACCATGAGCGGTGGGATGGGCGGGGGTATCCGGTGGGCCTAAAGGAGAAGGAGACCCCGCTGATGGCCCGAATCCTGGCGGTCGCCGATACCTACGATGCCATGACCTCGCATCGGGCCTATCGACGGGCGCTACCTCATGAGGTGGCGATGCGCGAGATCCAGAACTGCGCCGGAAGCCAATTCGATCCGGACGTGGTTCGAGTATTTGTGGCAGAGATGAAAAAGTCGCGACGAAACGAGCTGTCCCGGGCCGAGCGCTGGCGA
>SKNI01000619.1 GCA_007120615.1 Myxococcales bacterium
AGTCCTCCCGGGGAGGAAGTGCTGGCCACAAGGGTTCCCTGTTGTGGAATCTCTTTTGCATCCTCATAAGGCTCAAATTGAAGCCGGCGAGCCCTCTTTAGCCGGGAGAGTGATTGGGAGATCTGGCGAACTTGTTGATCGGCGGAGAACCGCTCCGAGACCCTCAATACCTCGGTGAGCATCTCCTCGGCGACCTCACAGAGAGCATCGATAAAGGAGCGCGCGTTGATCGGAAGGTTGCGGGTGATGACCTTCTGGCGCCGGTCCACGCTGTACAGACTCAGCTGCAGATCATTGCCGTCGGGCACCAGAACCATTTCCCAGGGTTCGTGGTGAAACTCAATGATCGCTTTTCGCGATGTCTTCTCCACCAGGGCCACTACCGAGGCCAGCAGATTTCCCATTAATCCGAAGATCGCCTCTTCCGGGATGGACGCTGTGAGGTTAGTACCGTCGATTACGATATCGATAATATCGCGTATATCGAGAAGATTCAGCGAGCTCTCTGATGGTCGGTTCGGCCTCAGAGAATTGATAAACCGCACGTCATCCGTCCAGGAATGCCCGACGATGATCTCCACCGAATTCATGAGGAGTCACCCTCGACGGCGGCCCTGCCGCGACTGGTCAACTCTCGCCAGAGGGTCTTTCCAATATCGATATTTCCCTGCAGCGCCGTCGTATCCTCGTCGTTGATATAGACATTCTCGATCGCCTCGACATCGATACAATTACCAAAGATACTCTTGTCAAATTCATCGCGAGAGAGCACTGCCACTTTGTGATAATAATCGTTGCACACCACCAGCCGAATATGCTGATCCGCCAGCTGTCGGCTTCCGGTCATATGTTTTTGGACCTCATCGATTTGATAGAGCGGCTTGGTGATGCGTCGTCCCTTTTTTGGTTGTTCATCGGTGTCGGTTGGACCGTCTTGCTTTCTCAGCGTCTCCCGAAATCGCTGAATGATCACGCTCTGAATCGCCCCGTAGGCGTCGCGCACATAATCGCTGTCTCCCGTAAGCTCCAGATCCAGTGATTCAGCCTGAATTTTTAGTCGACTCTGGGTCATGGCTTGTACCTTATCCAACTGGTTGTATTCATCCATCGAGCGGGGCCGGCGAAAAATCCTCGCCGCCGGAGAGTAACGCTTTTCAGTCGGCCTCCAATTCCCGACGGTCACGCCCTGGAACGCGTCACTCCATGAGCGTCCTTTCACCGATCAGATTATAGGACAGCGGGGAATGTCTCAAACCAAAGATTTTGAAGGTCTGCAATCCAGCCCCATCGGCAAATGGCTCCTGGTAGAACTCAGAACTCCGCCAGAATCGATCGATTGGCCTCCTTGGTTAGGAGCCGATTTTCGGCGGCCAAAACAACATTCCATGCGGCTTTTCCAGCGATCAATTGCCGGATTTTTACTCCAAAAGAGAACTTTTTTTCACTTTTACGCAAAACTCAATGCTCCACGTCGATAATAATAAGGAAGGCCGTCTCACTTGCCGTCACGTAGCGGTGTCGCAACTGACGACTAATGTCTCTCTACCAAGCGGAGGTAGTTATGAGTTCCATCGACGGGGTAGGAAATTCCAACCCCATTCAGGATGCGCAGAACCAATCGGATAAGGCCAACTCCGAATCACCGAGCCGAAGTTTTGGAGCTGTATTGTCCAGAGCCGCAGACGGAGTGCTCGCCGGAGTAGCCCGAGTGGCCCCCATGATCCCGGGGGGACAACTGGTCGGGATGGCCGCCCAGGGCCTGCGGGAGCTCAAGGGGACTGCTCCCGACGGGCTCACCTCCGGAGTGGCCGGTGGTGATGAACAAATGAGCGAGATGTTCGAGATGCAAAAACAGAGTCAGGCGTTCAACCTTCAGTACCTGCAACTACAAACGGAGCTTCAGGATGACAATCGGCGCTTCTCTACTCTGACCAATTTGATGAAGGTCCGACACGACACCGCAAAATCGGCCATCAATAATATGCACGCCTGATTCAGGCTACATTGCCTAAGACTAGATCATACCCACACCCCCTTGGAGGTGGTGAATGGAGCAATCACTCGATACAACTGACCAGACTCCGGCTCAACAGCAGTTGAAGAGAGCTTTTGTATTAACCAGCTACGGTTTCTTTCAGGAGGCCTTACAATCTTGTGAGCGGGCGGCGAATCTGAGCGACGATGAGTTGGTTCCCCGCACGATTCAGGGAGCAATCCTGACCGCAAGTGGCCGGCCCTCAGATGCAATGAAGGTACTGATCCGACTCCAGCGAGAGCATAAGAACTCCATCTTGTGCAGTCTCTATCTGGCGGAGGCCTGTTTCCTCGCCGGGAGGCATCGGCGGGGCTGGAAGACGCTCAACTCCCTCGAGGAAGAAGCCGTTGCACAGAGCCCCTGGGCGGAGTTCTATCAAAACCTTCGCACTGCCTGGGAAGAACTCGAGGAGATCGAGGGACTTCCCGGACCCCTGAGGGTGCCGATGGGCGAAGATGATGATGAGCGGTAATGCGAACGGACTACACAGGAAAAATCGATGAATATCGGATCGTTACATACTCGAATCCCCGGTGACCTGACCTCTGCTGTCGCCGAAGCACTGCCCGATCGGATTCGCCAGGCCCACCGGACGGCGAAAGACAACCCCGCCGAAGCTGTCGAATCGGCGCGAGCGACCCAGAGCCTCACTCCCCCGGGTATCGACCCGGTGGGCAACAACCTCCGGGCGGAGCTTCAAACTCTTGTGGAGGCGGTGGTACACACAGATAGAGCCGATCCTCCCGATCTTCTGGGAGAGGTGATCGAATTGGTGGTCTCCGATCGCTTCGCGCAGCTTGAACTTCAGGATGAGCCTGATCTCTATGAGTCGGTTTGCGAGAAGATGCGCACCGATCCGGCGATTGTCGCGGAACTCGACGACATCCTCCGTACCATCGCCAGAGATCTTATCGTAGAAGCCCACTCTGCGAAGCCTTAAGCTCGACGGCGAGGAGGGGTAGGACGTCGAAGCACAAATGAACCTTGCTCGCTACGGCGGTGGGGAGCTATGGTTTAGGGGCGTAGACTCAGTTCCCAAGAATGCTCCCAAGGCCCCATGCCCACAGACTCTAACGATCTGCGAAACCGCGCCGCTTCGGTGATCCCGCCGGCCCAACACTCGTTTCGCGTGGGCCCATGCCCCGACTGCGATCGCCGGGTCTTGACCTCCCGCGATCTGGTAGATGATGAGCTCATCGCCCGCTGTCTTCACTGCGAAGCTCCTCTCGATAGTGATACGATCCAATGGGCCGCTCCGAAAGACGTTGTGGAATTAGGCTATTTCATCGATGGTTATCAGGTCCCAGAGAGCGAATCAAAAGAGGGCGGCTGTCGCGGTGGTGCTTGCGGTGTGCAGCAGCCGGAGTCCAGTACTACCTGATTTTTGTTTATCCAGGCTACGTTTTGCTTTTGGCGGCTTCACCAGAAGTCGCACCCAATTTAGGAGGCGTTAATGCTTTACGAAGTGTACATTCCATCCGCGGAAAAAGATGGGTTTGACGTTACCCTCCAGGTGGAGGCCGATAATTGGACGAAAGCCCTTAAAACAGGGCTCGATCGTCTGGGCGAAGCCATGGTTCGCAATGTGATGTGCGACATCAAAAGTGATAACTCGATCCACGTCACCGACGCCACCACTCGACGGGTATTTGTGATCCGCGAGGCATCCCCTGACGCCGACGGTGAAGGCGCAATTCAGGACCCCGATCAAGAAGAAGAGGTGGCCGCCACGGTGAAGATGGACAGCCTCAAAGTACCGGAGCCCGAACCGGTCGCGCCGGCACCAGAGCCCGAACCCGTCGCGCCGACACCGGAGCCCGAACCCGTCGCGCCGGCACCAGAGCCCAGGCCAGCGGCTCAAGCACCGAAACCGGTCGCTCCCACTCCGGAAGCCAGCCCACAGCCCAGAGCACAACCCGAAGCTGTTGCCGAAGGCGATATGCAGGTCGGATCTTCGACCTTCGAGGCTCTCAAACGAGACGACACCGAAGATCAGCCTCGAGTTATCAGTGAGGAACGTCAAAAGACCGACGAGCGTAAATCGGTCAATATCGGCCGCAAAGATGAGAAGGTCTCCGAGCACCTCATCGAAGATGTCTTCCTCGAGATCCAGGACATTCACGAAGGCGACCGCTCCATGGAGGAGGTCGTCAACTTCGTTATGGATATGGTGGTCGATAAATTAAACGCGGAAAGTGGCTCGATTCTCTTCGCCGACGTCAATGGTCGGGAGCTCTATTTTGCGACCGCTCGGGGACCGAAGGCCGACGAAATCATGGA
Source organism: Myxococcales bacterium (assembly GCA_007120615.1). Taxonomy (GTDB): domain Bacteria; phylum Myxococcota_A; class Bradymonadia; order Bradymonadales; family Bradymonadaceae; genus SKNI01. Next base: position 4,316 of record SKNI01000619.1, read on the forward strand.
TTTTCGAGTCCCCATGGGCAAGGGAATCGTCGGATTCTGCGCCCGAGAAGGCGTCAGCCTCGCCATCAGCGATGCCCAACGAGACCCCCGCTTCTACCAGGAGATCTCCGAGGCCCTCGGGTATGAAACCCGCAGCCTCGCCTGCTCTCCCATTCAACACGAGGGACGGGTCTACGGCGCCATCGAAGTCATCAACCGACAGGGGGACAGCACCTTCTCCGGTCAGGAGATCAGCGCCATGGCGTATATCGGACGGCAGCTCGCTCAATTTGTTCACGATCTCATCATGAGTCGTGAGAAGATCAGCTAATCCCGGTGGGTTATTGCCGACAAAAAAACGCCCGGGCATATCCGCCCGGGCGTTTTGTTTTAGTGGGTGAGAACTTAGTGCAGCCTGAAGGGCTGCATTAGACCAGAAGATGTTGGCCGGCGTAGCCAATACCGATCAACGCCAGCAGCCACTTCAGTCCGATCTGAATGATGAGTTGAACAAATGCGACTCCGAGACTCTTAAAGAAGCCGATTTTGTAGACCACCATTATCACCAAAAGCCAGACCAGGGGCTTGAGAAACCAACCGAGTATTGGCACAAAGCCGGTTATAAAGAGGGCCGCGCTCAACAGAAGCGTCACACCCAGGGCGGTGGAGAATTTATTCTTCGACTGCGCCTGCCCGAGCATGCCCAGAGACACCTTCAGGGCCACAGCCTGAATAAGAAAGCCGAGAATAAAGAGTACGATGGTCGTGATGATGGTCGACATGAGAAACCCCGCGGGTTTGAAGCCAATAAATCCTGTGAGTCGGTACTACTCGTTCTTCTAATGAACATAAAGTACGTACAAAACCGTCTTCTCGCAAACCTTTTTGTCCAGGTGTTTTGTTCCCACACCCAAAAACGACTCCTTTAAGGATCGACACTTTCCGCCCTCTCGTGATAAGAAAAAGGCAGCAAATATAATGGTGAAACAAGTGGCCCATGGACAGGATATGCCCGCTTCTCAGACCTCGGTGGCCCAGCGAGAAGACCGCTGGTGGTCGAGTCTTTTTGAACTCTTAGAACACCGCGCCCACACCTCTCCGGGGCGATCATTTTACGTGCGCGACGGAAGGGGAGTGCAGGAATTTCGAACCCTCTCCCAACTTCTGGCCTCTTCTCACCGAGTCGCCTTTGCCCTCAAAGAGCGGGGCGTCGGCCCCGGTGATCCCGTTCTGGTGGCCCAGCCGACCAGTTTTGATTTTTTGAGCACCTTTTTTGGGATCCAGGCATTGGGGGCGATTCCGATTCCCCTGAACTGGCCGGGAAAGGGCGATGTTTTTAAGGGCATCTCCAAACTCGCCAGGTGGCGCCGGATCGCGATTCGCTACGGGGCGCGGGTCTTGATCTGCGGAGATCTCGGAAGCCGCGCCGATCAGGGCTGGCGAGGGATCTGGCCTCCTCATCCGCTGGAAGTCGTCACCGATACGGCCCGACTTCTGGAGGGAGTTCCTTCCCGCGTGGAGGTAGAACCTCATCGGGCTTCTTTCGATGACGTGGCCTATATCCAATCGACCTCGGGGACCACAGGCCCACCACGAGGGGTGAAGCTGACCCATCGGGGCATCTACACCAACGTGGAGGCGATTCGAAAACGCATCGACGCCAGAGATGACGACGTTCTGGTCTCCTGGCTCCCTCCCGATAATATTATGGGGCTTGTGGGCGTGGTTTTCTTCTCGCTCCACTGCCAGGTGCGACCGGTCTTGATGCATCCCGAGCAATTTCTGGCTCATCCCGAAGACTGGTTCTGGGCGATCTCTGATCACCGCGCCACACTCTCGCTGGCCCCGAATTTTGCGTTTAATTATTGCGTTCGACGGTGCAATGAATCCGATCTCGAAGGCCTCGACCTGTCCAGTTGGCGCATCGCCATGAACGGCTCCGAGCCAGTTCGGGCCCAGCATATGCAGGCATTTGCCCGTCGCTTTCACCGCTACGGCTTCGGTGATCACGTGTTGATGCCGGTCTACGGACTCAGCGAAGCTACCTCAGGGGTGACCTTTCATCCCCGAAAATGCCCGATCCGGGTCGACGGAATCAATCGCCGCGACCTGGAGTGGGAGGGCAAGGCCAATCCTTTGCCCCCGGAAGGGGCCGAATGCCCCTATGAGCGCATGCACGTCGTATCCGTGGGTAAGCCTCTCGATGGCATGGAAATACGCATCGTCGATGACCAGGCGGCGCCCCTCGCCGACCGGGTGCTCGGAGAAATCGCCATCCGGGGCCCCAATCTGATGTCCGGCTACGTGGAGTCCACCATTCGAGTCGGCGAGCCTCTTCCCACCGAGATCAGCGACGGTTGGTTGCTCACCGGTGACCTCGGGTATCTCAGCGATGGAGACCTCTTCTTTATCTCCCGGGCATCCGAGAAAATTACCCTCGAAGGGGGGCGAGTGATCTTTCCGGAAGAGGTGGAATTCTTTGTAGATGCCGTCGACGGCGTTCGCTCCGGGAGCACCGCCGTATTTTCCACGGCGCCGGCCTCCGAATCTGGAAATTCCGAATCCGGGGAAGAAGAGAGCTCCCTGGTTGTCGCATTCGAAGTTCAGGCCGGCACCGACTCCGAGGAGTTGATCCAGACCATCACCTCTTTACTGAAATTACATCTCGATCTGGACCCACAACTTCTCATCGATCTTCCCGCCCGATCGGTCCCCAAGACCCCCACCGGGAAAGTCCGTCGCCATCATTGCCGCCGCCTCCTCCAGAAGAATAACCTGGGGCGGCGAGGCCCCCAATTCTTAGATTTCTCACAATTAGAGAAGAACGCCCGCGATCTCGGCGATACCCTCCAGGCCGGCGGAGCCTCCATCGTTCATCGTCTCAAACAACTGGTGACCACAGACGATAACCAGCCGTAGTCAGTCTTACCTCACACAGATCAGCCCCTCTTCCACTCGACGCGGCCCGCACTCGTGGCCCGCCGGGCAGTCTGTATCGTCTTCGCAACTGCTTACGCAGCCCGACGGCTCGCAGACCTCCTCCTCACTGCAGTCGTGATCGCTTCGACACCCCTCATCTTCCTTGCCGCATCCCGTCGTCAGCCAGAGAACGCAACTCAGTGCAGCGGCGAATAAAACGACTCTTCTCTTCCACAACATTGTCTTCCCGCTCATCTTAGTTCAAAGAAAAAGGCCACCACCGCCCGCAGGCGATGGTGGCCTCTTAGGAATTATCGCCTCAATTCGAAGCGATAACTCTCAATTCGGAGGATTTCGATTACTCGAAGGTAATCGGGAACCCTACCAGACCAAAGGCCGGTGCCGAGTTGATTCGATCACAGGTGTTGAGATCGATGCTCGAAGCACTTCGGTCGGTGCAGATGTAGACATCATAGGCATCTTCACCTTCCTGGGGTCGGTGATTGCCTGGGCCGTCGAAGAATTGGTCGGCACAGAATGTTCCGTACTCGTTGACTTCGATTTCCATACCGTCCTGGATTTGAATCAGGTTTCCACTCTGATCTCTGAATTGGACGTAGACTTCACCATCACAACCAAGAGGAGCAACGGCATCTTCATGGAAGTTGGTCAGACTGACGGTCTCGTCGGTACGGTCCGGCTCACCACGGTTTTGATCTTCGGTGGTGTCGGGGCAACGGTCATCGTAGCTCGGGGGCTGCCCATTGAGGATGCTCGGGATGAACCCGAAGTTTACTTCCTCTCCTGCCACATTGGAGCCGAGATTATAGTCGACCTGATCTCCATGCGAGAGATAGGTGCCGTCGGAGCCGATAAGCGCGACGTATTGGAGCTTGGCGCCTGCGGTGTTGAATCCATAAGTGACGTCGTCACAGCGATCGGTGGTCACATCGTGAACGCGAACGGTGTAATATTCCAGCCCACCGTCTTCGGGGATACATACTCCCGCATTGGTATCGCAGAAGAATCCGTCGTCACAGTCTGCCTGATCGGTACACTGAGGAGCGTCGCCCTCACACTGGTTGGTGTCCAGGTTACAGGTTTGGTCGCCGGCACAGTCATCATCACTGTCACAGCTGTCGTCGGTATCTACCTGACAGACCATTCCA
>SKNI01000249.1 GCA_007120615.1 Myxococcales bacterium
AGCGGCGGTTACTCCTCGAAGAATATCCACAAAGACGCAGGCTATCTCCATCTCATCGAGTTGCCCTTCGTGGGCCCGACGCCACTCCTCCAGGGTTGGACCGTCGATATACTCCATGACGAACGCCAGAGTCGTACCGTCCTCGATGATCTCTTCAAAGCGCACCACGTTTTGATGCTGCATCCGCATCATAATGCGCGCTTCCCGGTAGAATTTCAGGCGTTTGGTGGGCTGGGCCACAAGATGGGGATGGAGTACTTTGATAGCCACCGGCTCAAACCGGTCTCGACGTCGGGCTCGATAGACGTAGCTCGTCGCCCCACTGCCTGCAAAACCGGTGATGATATAGGGGCCAAACTCATCGCCATAACCCAACGTCGGCGGTGGCTCGGATGCCCCTGAATTCGGTGATCGGCGAATTTGACTGGTCATACACCCTCCGTGGTGTACTAGCATTGCACTAGCTTTACCTCATCTGCAGCGTCGTCCCATCCATAGGACTGACGAGCTGATTGTGCCTGATGAGGCGGACCTGTCAAAAAATTCTTTACACTTTTAGTTGCCGTCGTGAAACGGCTTGAGGGTCTCGCTTCGCTTGGGGACCCGAAGTTTCTCGAGGGCCTTGGCTTCGATCTGGCGGATCCGCTCTCGGGTCAAATTGAAGTCCTGACCCACCTCTTCCAGGGTGTGATCGCTCTTCTCGCCGATGCCAAAGCGCATCCGGAGAATCTTTTCTTCTCGGGGGGTTAACGTAGCCAAAAGCCGCAAGGTCTCATCTTTGAGATTTTTGGTCTCCGCCTCGTCCATGGGACTTGGGGAGTTGATATCCTCGATGAAATCTCCCAGTTGGCTGTCGTCTTCATCGCCTACCGGGGTCTCCAGACTGATGGGATGACGAGAGATCTTAAGCGCCCGTCGCACCGACTCCACGTCCATATCGAGCTTCTCGGCGATCTCTTCGGGCTCCGCCTCCCGTCCCAACTCCTGCTCCAATTTACGAGAGGTCCTCACGATTCGGTTGATCGTTTCAATAAGGTGGACGGGAATCCGGATCGTTCGAGCCTGATCGGCGATGGCCCGGGTGATGGCCTGTCGAATCCACCAGGTGGCATAGGTAGAGAATTTATGGCCTCGCTGGTATTCGAACTTCTCCACAGCTCGCATCAACCCGATATTTCCCTCCTGGATCAGATCCAGAAAGTGCATCCCTCGGTTGACATATTTTTTGGCGATGGAGACCACAAGGCGAAGGTTTGCCCGGATCATCTCGCTCTTTCCCCGCTCCTTTCGACGCTCTCCGACTTCCATGGCGGAGACCTTCTCCCGGAGCTCATCGAGGTCCATCCGGAACTCGCGCTCCACATTCTGAATGATCGAGATCGACTGAGAAACGACCTGGTCGAACTCCACGGCCATGGACTTGGGAATCCGCGACTTCTCAAAGTCGGGCTTCTCCCCTTTCTCGTAGAGAGCCAACCATTCATCGCGAGTGGAGGCTCGAATTCCAGCCCGCATCGCGTAGCGTTGGATTCGCTTCTCGCATTTATCGACGTTCTCCACAGCCCGCTTGAAGATCTCAACCATCTCATTGATATAACGCTGAGAGAGCTGGCAACCGTGAATGGCCTCCACCATCGCGTCAAAGGCCTTGTCGTGAGCGTTTTGACGCCGTTTCATCGTGGAATCGGCCAGCCCCTTCTCCAGACCTTCCTCCAGGGCGGCTTTTTTCTTTTCGAATTTGCGTACCGCTTTATCGAGATTCTCGAACCGCTCAAATACCGAGGGAGCCACCGGTAGATCACTATCATCTCCGCTGGGCTCGTACTCCTCAAATACCTCCCGGGCTCGAGCGGAGCCGGACATCAATTCCTGGGGCAATCTCTGCATCATCTTGATTGCGGCCGGGGTGTGTACCAGGATTTCAAAGATGATCTCACGACCCGCCTCGATTTCCTTGGCCACCGCCACCTCTCCGGCGCGATCGAGCAGGTTCACCTGACCGATGCCTCGCAGATACATCTTCACCGGGTCCAGATCTCGAAATTCCTCGAGACGGCGCCCCAATTTTCGTTGCTCTCGTAAGCGATGGCGTTCGCCAATGAAATCGCCTTTGGATCGGGAATCCGATTCCTCGGACCCGTCGACTTCCGTGGCAGCCTGCTTGAGTTTCGTCATAATTACAGCCCTTCCGTCGTCAGACCAGTGAACAGGTCAAGTGCCCTCGAACCTGAGCTATTTAACTATGCACAATCCGTACCAGCCTTCACTATTGATTTTATTCTTTCTTTTCGCTAGACCACGGCTACTTCTTGGGCCCTTTTGCAGAGCTACATGGCATAAAACGTCACCGCGAGGCGATAACCTCTACTCCGCCGATCGGAAGCCTCTTACTCCAACTTTTCGCTTTAATGAGGACATCTGTCCCCACTACGAAAACTTATCAGAGTAGACTTCGTCCGACCCCCCACAAATTAATAACGAATGAGAATCGAGAGTTCTTCCCGCTAATCTCTGCGGTGCTCAGGCCCGATTGCGACCCGGTTCGGCGAGTCCGGCCAATGCTTCCACTTCCCGCCGCAATGAGCCGAGGACGTTTCGTCGCCTCGAGTCACGCTCGCGATGCTTGCGTCTCAGCAACTGACCCTGCTCGTCGGCTTCTGCTCGTACCGTCGCCAGCGTTTCTTGGAGATGGGCGATTTCTTCCTGCAAATCAGCCACCAACTGGTGGTCCACACTCTCCTCTTCGGCCCCCGATTCGGTAAGGAGAGCCAACTCTTGCTGCAATTGATCGGCCTGCGCTCGAACCTGCTCCAGTTCCGCTCCGGTTTGACTCAGGTCGTTATGGGCCCCCACCAATTCCTGACGAGCGGACTCCAACTCCTGGCGAAGTTCTTGTTCCGACGCCCCGGCGGTGCCCCGCTGCGGCGGCTCTCCTTCTACAAGATCGAAGTAGCTGGTCTTTCCCTGACGGCTGCGCTCCAGCTGGCGCCGCGCGCCCGCAATGGTGAACATCTCTTCGTATAAAAGTGAGCGAATCTGCAATAATAATTCAATGTCATCGCGCTGATATACTCGCTGACCGCTCTTGGTCTTCTCCGGCTCCAGCACATCGAACTCCGTCTCCCAATACCGGAGCACGTAGGGTTCGACCTCCAATAATTTGGCGACCTCTCCGATCTTAAAATAGGTCTTTTCCGGGAGTTCGATCATCTGTGGAGATGCCTGGCCGTCAGACTTGGTCATGGTGGTTTTCTTCTCCAGTCATTTAACAAAAAGTATTTCAGCGACTTTCGATCGTACTCTCTCAACAGACTCGTTGCCTACCGATCAACGATTGCCGTTGAGCTCATCCTTGAGGACCTGACTGACCTTAAAGCGCAATACTTTGCGTTCCGGTATCAGGATTTCATCACCGGTTCGGGGATTTCTGCCGATCCGCTCCCCTTTCTTACGCACCTCAAATTTTCCGAAACCACTGACTTTGATCTCTTCGCCGGCCTCGAGAGTTTCCTTCATCAACTCCAGAACCTCGTTGACGTAGTCCGAGGCTTCTTTCTTGGTCACCTGGGTACGATCATAGACCGAATCTACAATATTGGCTTTCGTCAGGGTCATTTATCTACTCCTTCAACTCACTACTGGAAAAAAATCACTATTCGACCAATTCAATCTACCCGGAACGGTCATCTAACTTTTTACAATCCAAATGTTGCTATCCCAGAGAAGACGGTCCCAGGCACCTGGAGCCTTCGAGCACTTCAATGGTGTGATGCAACGAAGGTTGCTTTGGGAGCCACCCTCGTTGAGGGTTCTACGTTGGTTCTTGTCGTGGCCAGTCTAAACCATGGACGGCAGAAGGGAAAACCGATTTTTCATTTAGATGGCATCCGCAAATGGCTGACCGAGCGATTTAACGCAGACGGGCACCGATCTTCTCATCGAGATACGATAACAGATGACGATCGGCAACCTCGATCTCCGATTCCTTGAGGGTCCGACTTTCACTTCGATAGGTGATTTTAATCGCCAGGCTGCGCTGTCCCTGAGGAACTTGCTCGCCTTCATAGACGTCGAAAAGTTCTACCTTCTCAAAGATCGATCCGAAGGGATCGCGATCTCGAGCCAGCTCGGCGATCGCGTCCTCGAGTTCTTTATAAGGGCGATCTTGTTCGTAGAGCAGCGCGAAATCTCGAATTACTGCCGGGTATTTACTGGCCTCCTGCATCTGACTCTCCCGTCGACCGGCACGGATCAGAGCTTCCAGATCGATCTCGGCAAAAAATACCGGCGCCTCAATCCCCTCTTGCTGAGCCTGGGCTGGATGCAATTGACCCACCACGCCAAGCGGCACACCGTCGCCGAGCCACCGGGCCTGCACACCGGGATGAAGATAGGGCTCCGGACTTTGCGGTCGTTGCCAGGAGGCATCGTCGATCGCAAATGGCGTGGCCAGGGCCTGCACTACTCCCTTAAGATCAAAGAAATCCCAGCTTCGATCTCCACTCCAGTGGCGTCCTTTGGCGCCCGTAACTACGATCCCCAAGGTCCGGGCTTCCCCTGATGAGAGATACCGACGTCCCACTTCGAAAAGAGCGACGTCTTGTCTGCGCTGGGCCAGATTGGTCTGGAGATTGTCGAGCAGTCCCGCGACCAACGTCGTGCGCATCAACGCCTGTGACTTCACAAGAGGATTGGCCACCTCGGCGGCGTCTCTTCGATCATCGTCTTCCGCCAGCCCCAGGCGATCCAGATCGTCGCGCCCCATAAAGCTGTAGTTGACCGCCTCCATCAGACCCTGGTCCAGCAAAAATCCCCGAACCCAGTCCAGCACCCGTCGCTCACCTCGACTGAGGATGGTCTCTTTGGTCTCTCGTCCCTCATGAGGAGTTCTCTTCTTATGACCTTCACCGACGGCAAATCTGGGCATCCGAGCCGGGATTCGATCGTAACCGTGAAGCCTGGCGATCTCCTCCACCAGATCGATGGGTCGCTCCAGATCGGGACGGTAGGTGGGAATCGCAAACCGCAACCCGCCCTCCTCCGATCCGACATTCTGCAGACCGATCTCCTCCAGATAGGATCTGCAATCGTCGGCGTCCAACTCAATCCCCAGCACCCGGGCGGTTCGGTCAACGTCCAACGTCACCTCTCCCAGCGTCGTCGGCGCACTTCCTTCGGCCAACTCTCCGCTTCGAAGCACCGGATCGGTGTCCTGAGCTCGAAATAACAGGGCCACCGCTCGCTCCAAATTTTGCTTCAAAGCGCCGGAGTCGATCCCGCGCTCATAGCGATGACTGGACTCGGAGTGAATTCCATGGCGTTTGGATGACTTTCTCACCGTCGTGGGGTCAAAATAGGCGCACTCCAGCAGGATTCGGGTGGTGGTCTCGGAGACCTCGGTCTCGGAGCCTCCCATCACCCCGGCCAGCGCGACTGGTCGGCTGGCATCGGCGATCACCAGATCCGCCTCCGAGAGCGCATAGCAATTATGATCGATGGCCTCTAATTTCTCTCCCGACTTTGCCCGCCGGACAACGATTCGATTCTCCTCCAGAAGATCGAGATCAAAGGCGTGAAGAGGCTGACCCACGTCGAGAAGCACGAAGTTGGTAACATCGACGATATTATTGACGGAGCGCTGTCCAACGCTTAACAGACGGCGGCGAAGCCCGGCCGGACTCGGCCCGACGCTGACCCCTTCCAATACAGCCAGTCGATACTGCGGGCATCCCTCGAGATCCTCGATGACAAGCCCGGCGACGTCGGAAACCGGCGCTCCCTGCGCCGAGATCTTTTCGATGGAGAGTCTCTCCTCTCGCAGTGAACGCCCGTAGAGCGCTGCAACCTCGCGGGCGACCCCGAGATGGCTGAGGCAATCCGAACGGTTCGGAGTCAGATCGATCTCCAGAACCACATCCCGCATCTCCAATGCATCAAAGATAGGCGTGCCAAGCTCGAGCTCTTCGGACAGAATCATCAGCCCTTCGCTCTCTTCGGCGAGTTCTAACTCTTCTCGGCTGCACAGCATACCTGCTGATTGAACGCCCATTACTTCTCGGGCTCCGATCTCAAAATCGATCCCCGGAGGAGCCGAACCGGGCAGCGCCACGGGCACTCGGTCGCCGGCCTTCATATTCTTGGCCCCGCACACGATCGTTCGCTCCTGATCGTCGCCCGTATCCACCCGGCAAACCACCAGTCGATCCGCTTTCGGGTGATCCTCAATACCGAGGATCTTGCCGACTACGATATCGTCGTGGCCATGGCCGGGATACTCGATCCCGTCGACTTCCAATCCCGCCATCGTCAGGCGCTCGGCCAATTGCTTCGGATCGAGATCGGTGACCTCGATCCACTCGTTTAGCCAACTGATGCTGACCTTCATAAGAATTCCTTTCTAAAACTGTTCTAAGAACCGCAGGTCATTTTCAAAGAATCGCCGGATATCGCTGACGCCCTGCTTCAGCATTGCGATTCGCTCCACCCCGAGTCCGAAGGCAAATCCGGTATATTCGTCGGCATCGATCCCTGATGCCGCAAAGACATTGGGATCGACCATTCCCGCTCCCAAAACCTCCAGCCAACCGGTGTGACTGCACACCCGACAGCCGTCACCGCTGCAGAACATGCATTCGATATCGACCTCCGCGCTGGGTTCGGTGAACGGAAAATAACTGGGCCGAAGACGAATATTGGTGCCCGGACCGAAACAACGCTCAGCAAATGCCGTCAGGGTCCCCTTCAGATCGGCAAAGGAGACATCTCGATCGATGAGCAACCCCTCCACCTGATGGAAGACCGGACTGTGGGTGATATCACTATCACACCGATATACTCGGCCCGGTGAGATGATCCGAATCGGAACATCGTAGGCGTGCATCGTGCGCACCTGAACCGGCGAGGTATGGGTTCGCAGCAGCCGATCATCGGTGAGCTTAAAGGTATCCTGCATATCCCGCGCCGGGTGATCCGGGGGAAAGTTGAGGGCTTCAAAGTTGAAGAAATCGGTCTCGATCTCCGGGCCCTCGGCTACTTCAAAGCCCAGATCCGAAAAGATATCGATCAGCTCATTCTCCACCTGTCGAAGGGGATGCCCCAGATGAATCGAGGTCACCCGCCCCGGCAAGGTGACGTCAACGGTCTCCTCGCGCATCCGCCGCTCTAGCTCCTGTTGAGCCAGGCTGGCCATGGTATTCTCAAAGGCACCTTCGATAGCTTTTTTGCATCGGTTCGACGCCTGGCCGGCCTGACGCTTATGCTCGTTGGGCAGCTCCCGAAGGACTCCCATCAGCTCCGCCACCGATCCGCTGCGACCGAGATAGCGATTCTTGACCTGAATCGCCTCTTCTCGCTCCCCGGCCTGCGCCAATAATGCGACCGCTTCCTCGGAGAGTTGCTCCAGGCGGGCTTCTAATTGCTCTACATTCATCGTCTTCCTCGTTCCTCTCCAGACCAGCCCTCATCAACCCAAGCCGTTTGCTCCAAGAAAAACCAACGCCCCGAATCGCCTCATTCATCGAATGATTCGAGCCGGGGCGTTACTCCACTTGCGAGTCTCTCGCAGGTTTAGTCCAACGCGCTCTTTGCGGTCTCGACTAGAGTGGCAAATCCAGGGGCGTCGAAGACGGCCATGTCTGCCAGCACTTTTCGATCCAATTCCACACCGGCTCGAGTCAATCCGCCGATAAAGCGGCTATAGTTGAGGCCGTTTTGACGGGCCGCGGCGTTGATTCTGGTGATCCAGAGTCGACGGAAATAGCGCTTTCGTTGCCGACGATCGCGGTAAGCATAGCTCCAGGCGCGATGGACGGTCTCTTTTGCATTCTTGAACAATCGCCGTCGTCCGGCGACATAGCCCTTGGCGGCGCGAAGAATTTTCTTTCTTCTTCGACGCGCGCGAGGGCCTCGTTTTACACGTGGCATGATAATCCTCTTCTAAATTTGTGGGGGCAACGAGCCCGAACAACCCGAAGGCCGCCCGGAAACCGGCGTTATTTCGATCCCTTACCGATCATCTCTTTGACGCGCTTGGCGTCACAGTCCTCGAGATATGCAGGACCCCTTAGCTGACGCTTTCTCTTGCTGCTTTTATGCGTCAAAATATGTGAGCGGAAACCGCGGCGGTACTTTACTTTCCCGCTCTTGGTGACTTTGAAGCGTTTGGCAGCTCCGCGATGCGTTTTCATTTTCTTTCCCATAACCATCTTCTCCTTAACCAACTTTGTTCCGGACCTTTACCCGGTCCGTCGGGGCGCACACTAGTACATGAAACACAGGATGTTGGCAAACGATTTCATCTAATTTTGCCGCCTGCGGCACGTTGATCCACAAACGCGGAGTAAAAAGGAGGACGTACGGGGACGTCCGCGCTCCTTA